>JAYUZC010000147.1:0-14783 GCA_043752045.1 Bacteroidota bacterium
GGCTTTTCTATTACTGGCTTCGCCGATTTTGGCGCAGGATATTCTTTACCGCGTCGATCTGGGCGATACCAGAACGAAAAAAGTGAAAGTGAGAGTCGAGCTGAAGAAAAGTGGCTCGGAGACCGTCACTTACCAAATGCCGCTTTGGGCGCCCGGCGCTTATGCCCAAACGGGGTATGGACGCTTCGTCGAGAACTTCAAGGCGTATGGATATGGCGGCGGCGAGAAGCAGGTTGTGCGAGTGAATGATAACCGTTGGCAGATAAAGGCAGGCAAAGACATTGCACGGATAGAATACGAGGTACGCACATCACATAAGGATTCGACAAGTCTCTACTTCGGTTTAGCGCATATTGATTCGAACATCGTCTTTGCAACGGGTACATCGCTCTTTGGCTATATTAATGATAAGAAGAACACACCGAGCGTTGTGCGATATACTATTCCCGATGGCTGGTCGCTGCACTGCGCACTTGAATCGCCTAAGCCGAACGAGTTCAAAGCACCGGATTATGACGTCTTGGTTGATGCGCCGATCATGGCAGGACCGAAGTTCAACATCAGGAATTTTGAATATGGCGGCGCGAAGTACGAAATTGTCCTTGCAAGCGACAGAGCTTTCCCGATGGATTCGCTCGAAGAATTGACGAAGAAGATAGTCAAGGCGCAAGTTGATTTCTGGGGCGATACGCCGTTCAAGAACTACTCATTTCTTATTAATGCCCCGACGTTCCTGAAGTCGCCATCGCTTGCCAACGGCGCATTGGAACATGCGAACTCCAGCGCTTACCTGATGCTGAACATGCCATGGAATAACGTAAAGGAGAACTATGCTCATATCATCTCACATGAGTTCTTTCATGTCTGGAATGTAAAGTGGATACACTCCAATAAACTCGGACCGTTTGATTATACGCAGCCCGTCCGCACTACATCGATCTGGCTCTCCGAAGGAATAACTGATTACTATGCACATCTGCTACTTACTCGCTACGGCATACTTGACGAGGAACATTTCGAGAACACAGTTATCGGGTGGCAATATCAAACAAACATGTCTAAAGATGCCAAGACATCATCGCTTGAGAAGTTATCGATAGAACAAAGTGATTTTGATCTGAAGAAAGCAACATCATTTTATTCCAAAGGTCCGCTTGTAGGCTTTATGCTTGATCTTGAGATACGCAACCAGACAAAGAACAAATACTCACTCGATGATGCAATGTTCGAGCTTTACAAAAGAGCAAAGAAAGGCAACCACTTCAAAGATGAAGAGCTAATCACACTTATTGAAAAATCAACGAAAACGAAGTTGAAAGATTTTCATACAAAGTATATAGCAGGGATTGATTCATTGCCGCTTGGTGAGTATGCAAAATATGCAGGGCTTGAACTCTTTAAGAAAGAGCAGAAGCCAAGCGGTGTTGATCTTGGCGGAGTGTTTCAGTTACTTCCTGATAGCTCTGCATACTTCGTTGCAGCATTTACGAATGATGACCTCTTGAATGCCGGAGTGATGTTAGGCGATACTATCATCACATGGGATGATGCAAAGCTCACACCAAGCCGCCGCGATAAACTCTCAAAGGAGAAGGATGCTCCGATACAAGTATCACTAACGGTCGGTCGTCCCGGCATACGGAAGAACATCAAAGCGATACTCACAAGACCGCAAACAACAAAAACAGTTACAACTCCGATAACTGATATGGAAAACGTCACCCCTGAACAACTTGCTACGAGACAAGGTATTTACGGGAAGAAGGAAGGGTGGTAATGATTTATTTGCAAATTTATAATAAGTGCGGGAATTCATTTCCCCCTTTTTAGCATTTCATTATATAGACTGATTTTCTTCATTATCTGCCTCGTGTAGATACAACCGATAGAAAGGAGGGCAGAAGTCTTCAGTCCGAAAACTAAGACCGTTATAAGTCCGTCGATGAAGGTTGAGAACATCCCCATCGCCGATGACCGTGAAGCTGAAAGCACCCTTGCTCTTATTGAGTTCGAGGGTTGCGAACCTCTATCGGGTAATTCTCCCTCCCTCTCGGGCAAAGTCCTTCTCCTCAATGGAAATTACGAACCACTCTCCATTTGCTCCGTTCAAAAAGCGATCGTCCTGCTCTTTATGGAGAAAGCCGATCTTGTTCATGCCGCAGAAGGTAAAGTAGTCCGCTCGGCGCGAAGTCACATGGATTATCCAAGTGTGATACGACTTTCAAGTTATATCCATATCCCGTTCAAGAAGGTTATCCTTTCGCGAAAGAATATCTTGCGTCGCGACGGACATCAATGCCAATACTGCGGCGTGAGAACAGGATTAACGGTTGACCACATCCAGCCAAGATCTCGCGGCGGTGAAGACTCATGGGAGAACTTGACCACAGCCTGCCTGCGGTGCAATAACCGCAAAGGTGATAGGACTCCGGACGAGGCGCACATGAAGGTCAAACGCAGACCTGTACGTCCGAACCATGTCGTCTTCTTGCGCCAATACGTCGGGAAGATAGATAAGGGCTGGGAGCCGTACCTCTTTATGCACTAAAGGGAAACACCCTCTAGAGGTTTCGTATTTTTGCCCAACTAATCAACTAACTAAACCTAATGGGCGAACTGATTCTAGCTTTTGTAACTCTTACAGTTCTCGAGATTGTACTCGGAATTGATAACATCGTATTTATTTCAATCCTCGTCGGGAAACTCCCACCCGAAGAACAGCCAAAGGCGCGACTCATTGGCTTATCTGTTGCGATGGTTGCGAGAGTAGGGTTACTCCTCTCGATCTCATTCGTTATGGGACTGACCGCTGCACTTTTTAATATTGCCGGACAAGAGATATCAGGACGCGACCTTATCCTGATTCTTGGTGGACTTTTTCTACTCTATAAAAGCGTCACCGAGATACATGAACGATTCGATGATACAAAACATAAAAGTGAAGGTACTATCGGAAAGCGAAAAAGCTTCGTTGCAGTTATTTTACAGATACTTGTCATAGACATTGTCTTCTCGTTAGACTCTGTTATCACTGCAATTGGTATGTCGAATGATATTGGCATCATGGTAGCGGCTGTTATCATCGCTGTGATATTCATGATGATATTCTCCAATAAGATCAGCATCTTTATCGCAAAACATCACTCGGTAAAGATACTTGCATTGGCTTTCCTTGTACTTATCGGAGTGCTGCTTGTCGCCGAAGGATTTGATCAGCATATCCCGAAAGGATACGTCTATTTCGCGATGGCATTCTCTGTCGGAGTTGAGATGATAAATATCCGACTGGATAAAAAGTCCGGCTTCGTCGCGCCGGAGCCGAAGGAGTAATTATGCTTGCTTAGCTTTAGAGGGGTCGAAGATGTCTTTATCGCCGACAAGTTCATCATAGAGCTTACGGAATTGCTGGAGGTCGTCCCATGCCGGAGCTTTCCAGTTTGGATTACGAAGTAATGCTGCGGGGTGATAAGTAACCATCACTTTCGCACCACGAAAATCATAGACGTTGCCTCGCATCTTCGCCAAGGTATCAACCCCGTTCTTCAAAAGATTTGTACCTGCAATTCGACCAACACAGAGAATCATTTTGGGCTTAATAATATCAATCTGCTTCCAGAGGTACGGTTCACACGCGGCAACTTCAGAGGGCTGCGGGTCACGGTTGCCTGGGGGACGAGATTTTAATATATTAGCAATAAATACTTCCTCTCGAGGGAAATTAATAGCAAGAAGCATCTTATCTAAAAGCTGACCGGCACGACCGACGAAGGGCTCGCCCTTCGCATCTTCATCGGCGCCAGGTGCTTCGCCAATGACCATAACTTTCGCATTGGGGTTGCCAACACCAAAGACGAAGTTTGTTCGAGTTTTATGCAGTTCGCACTTTGTGCAATTGCTGATGAGAGAACGAAGCGTTTCAAGATCAGCAGCATCTTCCCACCGGTTTGCAATGGTCATAGGTTGTTGTGTAATATATATTTGGTCTTCGCCGCTACGTAGCCGCTCGGTAGTCCATGATTCAAAACCGGATACTATTTCTTCGTATGTTTTCGGCTGGCTCATACTATCGAGTTTTCAATAATGCGAAGTATCTCTGTTGCACATGCCTTCTTTGACATTGATGGGATATCTACTTCATCACCGTTCTTGGTAAACATCGTTACGTGGTTCGTATCGCCGGAGAATCCGGCTCCCTCTTCATCAAAGTAATTGAGCACGATCATGTCAAGCGATTTCGATACAAGTTTTGCTTTGGCATAGTCTCTACCTCGCTCTTTTGATTCAAGTGCAAAGCCGACGAGTATCTGATTCTTCTTCTTAAGAGATGAAAGCTCTTGTAAAATGTCCGTCGTCTTTTCAAGATCAAGATGAGAAATATCTTTCTCTGATTTTTTGAGTTTTGTATCAGAATAATCTTTTGCTCGATAATCACTGACAGCAGCACTCATGATGATGATATCATGTCCGAGAAATTGTGAAGTTGCTACTTGCCGCATCTCTTCGGCAGTCTCGACATCAATCCTTGTGATGAGCGGATTTGTTGCTTCATGTGAAGGACCCATAACAAGTGTTACACTTGCACCGAAATCATTCAGAGCAGATTCAGCAAGTGCCGCACCCATCTTCCCGCTGGAGCGATTACCGATGAATCTCACCGGGTCTATCGGTTCGTAAGTAGGACCACCTGTGATAAGTATCTTCTTTCCAGAAAGCTTTGAAGTTATCTTCGCTGACCACTGACCACTGACCTCCGGCAACTGCCCAAGCAACTCTTCTACTTTAGCGATTAACTCACTGGGCTCAAGCATTCTGCCTTTACCGGTAAGCCCACTTGCAAGTGCGCCGCTCGTTGGTTCAATGATATGGACTCCGTGACTACGAAGCCAAGTTACATTTTCCTGTACAGCAGGTTGCAACCACATTTCTTCATCCATTGCTGGAGCAAGAATGAGTGGTGTACCTTCGCGAAGTGATGAAGCTGCTAATAGTACTGCATTGTCATAGATGCCGTAGCGAAGTTTACCGAGAGTCGTTGCCGAGCACGGTGCAATGAGCATTACATCTGCAGAACGACCAAGATGGACATGCCATGTTGAATTAGTGGTAGTAAAAATATCGGAATGTACGTCATTCTGCGTCAGAACAGAAAGTGCATAGCTCGTTGTAAACTTCTCTGCCGATGGAGTAAGAACGCAATGTACATCTGCTCCGTGACGCATAAGCTCACGAGCTACTATCGGCGCTTTAACTGCCGCGATAGAACCCGTAACTCCGTAAATGATTTTTTTGCCTTTTAACACAGTTTAGTCAAACACAGTATTGATTACTTTCTTTACTTCTTCTTCCGTGTTGTAGAAGAACGGAGAGATACGCAGAAATCCGCGACGCACAGCGACATGAATATCTTTTGCAGTCAGCTTCTTGAATATTTCGTCCGCATTTTCAATTTCAACAGCAATGATACCGCTCGTTTCTCCTGAACCTTGAGGCGATACAATCTTTACACCTCTCTGCGAAAGCAAATCAGCAAATCGGGATGTAAGAAACAATGTATGTTTATGAACTTCATCAAATCCAAACTCTTGTTGAAACTCTAAACTTGCTTTGAGAGCGGCAATACCAGGGTAGTTAAGTGTTCCGTTCTCATAACGACTTGCATCGGGTCTTATGCGCTCAACATCAAAATTGAAGTGGTCAAATGGGTTTCTCACGCTCGTCGAGCCCATCCATGACTGACTAATAAGCTCCAGTGCTCTTTTGCTTACGTAGATAAAGCCAATACCTTCAGGTGACATCAACCACTTATGCCCTCCGACGGAAACAAAGTCAACGTTCCATTTCTCAACCTCAAAGGGCATGTATGGGAATGCCTGAATTGCATCAAGAGAGAAAATGATGTCCCGCTCCTTGCAGAGTTTGCCAATTGCTTCAATATCCGCATGGTATCCCGTCGAAAACTGCACCATACTTAATGACAACACTTTCGTCTGGGGAGTAAGATGTTCTTTGATTACATCTACGGTTATACGATGATCAGTCGCATCATAAAAATCAACATCTACTCCGTGGCGCTTACGAATAAGAAACGGATAGACATTCGTCGGATACTCATACCTATAGAGGAGCACTCTGTCACCTTGCTCCCAATCCAATCCTGATGCAAGCACATTCAAACCATCAGCCGTATTCATCACGTACGCTATTCGGTCAGGCGTAGTCCCGAGTCGCTCGGCGATGAGCTTCTTAGTCTCAAATGCCATCTTGGGTGCCCATGGGAAACATTCAATACCGGAGAGCGAACGCTTTTCAAGATATTTCCCTGCCGCCTCTCGCACCCGAAACGAGAGCGGGCTGATTGCTGCATGATTCATATAGATCATGTCTGTCCAAGTATGAGGAAATTGCTTGCGAGCTTCGGTGATGGTCATTTGCTTCGAGAAAGTATTTCTTCTACTCTATGAACATCTTCAATCGTATCAACGGCTACAGAATCATAATCCACTTTGACAGTCTGTATCGGATACCCTGCATCAAGCCAACGTAACTGCTCAAGTTTTTCTGCCTGCTCTAACTTTGATGGGAGTAGCTCTGCAAGCTGTCCAAGTGTTTTACGACGGAAGCCATAGACTCCGATATGCTTCCAGAACAATCCATCTGGATGCATATCGTTTGACTCTCTAACAAATGGTATTGACGAACGAGAAAAGTATAATGCCCTTCCATCAGATGCAAGTGCTACTTTTACGGCATTTGGATTAACGAGGTCGGTTGTATCAAGAAGAGGAGTTATTGGTGTTGCAATAAGAACCGATGAACGGAGCTCGAATTGATTAGCTACTTCTTTGATGACGTCCGCCGTAATGAGCGGCTCATCACCCTGCACGTTAATGATAACTTGATAATCGTCCGGAAGAGTAATTGCGGCAACAGCGACGCGCTCCGTGCCGCTCTCACATTCTGCAAGAGTCATAATGAATTTACCACCGAAGGAAGTAACATGAGAGGCGATCTCATCACTATCAGTTGCGATAAAGACGTCAAATCCTGACTGCATTGCCTGACGCCATACACGTTCGACAAGTGAGACACCTGCGATAAGGTGAAGTGGCTTCCTCGGCAAGCGTACTGATGCCAAACGAGATGGGATGATGACTGCTGTCTTCAAATCAGAGTTTTATTGAGCTAAAGAAAACAACAAAACAGCTTAAAATGTCAAATCTTCGTAATATACTCGAAGGGAATCTCATCCCAGTTCATCGGTTTACCTGACTTCATGTCTTTATAGTACGACCGAATCTGGTTCATCGTAAAAGTAAAATGTTGTGCTTCGTTGGTAAAGATGAACTTCGCGTCTTCGTTTGCTATGTACGAGAAGAGCCAAAGCGAACTATGGTCCATATACTCAACAAAAAACTGCAGAATCTTCATATCCTCTTGTGAATAATCGAAATCATCTCGTTCGGCAATAATATCTAAGAGCTGTTGATTCATTATCTATGGGTCAATTATTGAAATACTCCATACCAAATACGTGATGTGAACGAACTCAAAATGCTCCTCGTTCTTTTTCCATGAAGCCCACAAAACACCCTCAGCGACGATTTCTGCTTGTTGTAGTGATTCTCTGCTTTTTTTCTTCAAAAGGAATAGCTCAATGCTCGGATGCAGGTGTCTGTTCTGTCGGTGAACATACAAATAATTCGACAGAGTTTAAAGCTGCTCTCGACTATCTTCTTGGCTCAAGCGGTAAGCCGGACAACATTACGATACAAAATATCAATCTAACATTACGATATAGCTACTTCAGCGTCATTATTCCGTACGTTGCAAAATCATTCGACAATGAGATGTATCAGGGTAGTATAAATGGGATCGGTGATGTAATTATTGGTGGCTCATACTCATTTTCATTTGACCGCGATCCATACACAACCGGCGATAACAACGAAGAGTCGGTATGGTCAATGGCAACAAACAGTTCTCTTACCTTCGATGTGGCTAGCAAATTTCCAACTGGAAGCACGAATGAAGGAGGCTATCCTCTTCGCTACCAAAACGGACTCGGAACAACTGATCTTATTTTGGGTGCTACATTTTCATTGCCTTACTATGATAACCCGAATCAAGGCAACTGGCTCTTTGGACTAGGGTTTCAGATGCCGTTCGGGATCAGTGATAATAGTATAGATTCTCTAAAACGCGGACCTGAC
Source organism: Bacteroidota bacterium (assembly GCA_043752045.1). Taxonomy (GTDB): domain Bacteria; phylum Bacteroidota; class Ignavibacteria; order Palsa-1295; family Palsa-1295; genus DATDEW01. The sequence goes on from JAYUZC010000147.1 coordinate 8,211, forward strand.
TTGCTTGCACGCATTTCCTACAACCGAAGCATTTCAGATATAGGTATTACCGGCGAAATACTCGCGATCAAACGACTAACAACATCAACATTGGTCTATAACGGAATATATACAACAGAACAAAGTCCTGACCCAATATATGTTTCTGAAATTGAGATACCAAATAGCGATGATCTACAAATTAACATCAAACTTTCTGCCGAGTATGAGATCACCAAAGATATTGGAATACATGCAGGTGTTGCAGTACCAATATTAAAACGTGAGGATAATACTGACGGCTTAAAACGCGCATATACAGTATTTCTCGGATTCAGTTTCTTTAATTAACCTACGAGGGAGCAACTTGAGCCAACCCAGTCAAGACCTTTATTGAAATCAACACCCACCATCTTCCCGCGAGTCAATCGGTTTAGTGTATGCATAGCTTTTGGTGAGTCTGTAACATCGTCCCATAAAAGTAATACTCGAAGTTCACATCGAACACCATTACCGTTCGGTGTACGGATAACTTCTGCATACTCTACCTTTTCTTGTAAAAGCCACTTGCTTCTTTCTTGAACAGGTATCTTCTCAATATCAGCCAATGTCGGCTCAACATTAACACCTACACCCGCGAACGAGTAAAGTGGTTTCAGGACAAACTTGGAGAGATCAATACTTTTTATATCTACATCTGATACATAATATGCATCAGGCACAGCTTCATTCGTACCGACAAGCTTAGGCAGCAATACTTTTGAGATTCGGAAGTACCAGTTAGGATGCCCTGCCCACTCTACGTCGTATTCTTTTCGTGGGTCAAACCCAAGCGTGATACCTTTGCGAACTATCTCATCAACGATTGCTCTATTGTAGATTCGTCGTATCGGTCTGCGTTTTCCTGATTCATCAAAGAATAGAAGTTCTCGTCCATTCGAGGTTACTTTCGTAATGTCAGCTATTTGAATACCGAGATGTTTCTTCGCAAGATAGAAGTCTGCCTTTGTTTTTTGATTATGTGGGTCAATTTCTAAAAGGACTGTATCTTCAGGAGATACATCACCAACTATTGCTTTCTTCAAAGCTTGATAATAATTATCAACTCCGAATTCGGGGTAGATAAGCCCTACCAGATGTTTTGGTAGGTTGTATATATCTCGAATGCTTTCGCTAAAAGCAGGTTGATAATGATAAAGTGATGGAAATCCTTGAAGCTCAATGAGCTTAAATTCCGGATGTTCTGATGAACCACAGATCGCAAAATCAACTGCTGCAAAGAGCGGGCGTTTTGTCTCGCCACCGAAATTCCATTCATCAGGAATAGCCGCCTTGCCGATGTCTTGAAGTTCAGATGTTACCGAGCGAGCGAGTATCTCCTCGGCTAAGCGTCCTGCACGAGCTGCAACTTCTTTTGATAGAAATATTGGCGTCTCTGCAATCCTAAAATCTATATAGCATCCGGTACGAGCTTCAAGGTCAGCTATTTGCTTTGCGTATAGCTCTGGAGTGAATCTCGCGTTAAACTCTTTGCGTAGCTCGGGTACCATTACTCTTTCGTCTCGCTGGTGACTTGCTTTGGCTCGATACGCTCAACTTTTATCTGCTCTAAGCGGTGACGAACTTTACGCTTGACAATAAATCGAATCCCACCTGCTTCAATAACATCCCCTATATTAGGAATGCGTCCGCTCATCTTCTGTACGTAACCCGAGATTGTTTGATATTCCTGACTCTCTTCGATACTTGAGAAGCGTTCTTCATAGCGCTCATTGAAATCAGAAACACTCATGCTTGGGTCAATGTAGAGTGCGTCACCTACTTCAATGGCATCGCGTTCATCGGCTGGAACATCAGATTCATCCTGTATCTCACCAACGATCTCTTCAAGAATATCTTCGAGCGTAACGATACCTTCAACGCCGCCATGTTCGCTTACTACGCAAGCAATATGTGTACGAGTACGTTGGAATTCAAGAAGTAACTCCGAGATGTGCATCGTCTCGCTCACATAACGAGGCGGACGAATCGCATTCTGCAACAACTTAAAGAATTCATCCTTACCATTTGCACTTGGAGCACTCAAGCGTTCAAGCTGACCTATATAGGGCAGCAAGTCTTTTACGAACAACACACCCGTTATGGCATCCATCGAAGAGCTATAGACGGGTAACCGTGAAAATCCTTCGCTTTCAATGATGTGTAGTATCTCGCGCGGTTCACTTTCAATATCAAGACCTATCACATCGGAGCGGTGTACCATAATGCTCGATGCAGTCGTATCAGAGAACTCAAAGACCGATTCGATAAGTGCAGATTCATTCTTTGATACAACCCCACGCTTTGCAGATTCCATGATAACGCTACGGAGTTCTTCTTCGCTATGCTCCTCGCCACCTTCAAGTGCAGGGACACCCATCATTCTCAAGATCTGATTAACAAGCATATTCAAGAACCGGATCGGATACCTGAAGATAATATAAAATAGATGGAGTGGGCGTGCAATAACCAGTGATACTCTCAATTCGTAATTAATAGCAAGTGACTTCGGCAGAAGTTCGCCAATAACAATATGGAATGCCGTCAGAACGGAAAACCCTATTGGTAAGCTTAATGAATGAACAAGCGAAGCATTATCTGTAAAGATGGCAAATACCGGTGCGAGAATAGCTTCGGTAACCGGCTCGCCTACCCAACCAAGCGCAAGACTTGCAAGGGTGATTCCCACTTGTGTCGCAGAGAGATATGCATCGAGATGCGTTAAAATACTTTTAAGCAGTTTTGCACGTGGCTCTCCTTTTTCAAGAAGAACATTGATCTGTGACTCGCGTACTTTGACGATAGCAAACTCCGCCGCAACGAAGAAGCCGTTTAGTAAGAGGATGAATAGAACAAGAAGAACTTGAAAGAATATATCCATAAGGTGCGTTATCGCACTACAAAAATAGCATATAATGAAAAAGGCGTGACAAATATCACGCCTTTTTCCGGAGAAGTGCTCTGATTAGCGTTCACTTACAGGCGACCATGTTTGGTCAACCGGTCCGATATAGTCCGCTGCGGGGCGGATGAGGCGGTTATTGGCATACTGCTCAAGTGCATGAGCTACCCAACCGGTGACGCGGCTCATAGCAAATATTGGTGTATAAAGATCGAGCGGAATGCCCATCAGGTAGTATGTGCTTGCTGAGTAGAAATCCACGTTCGGGTAAAGCTTCTTCTCGTTCAAGATAAGCTCTTCAATGTCGCGGCTCATTTGGTACCACTGCGGCTCGCCGTTGCGCTCGCCCATTTCTTTGCTGAAGTTACGCAAATGTGTTGCGCGAGGGTCTTCGGTACGATAGACGCGATGACCAAAACCCATGATCTTCTCTTTACGTGCAAGAGCATCAATGACCCACTCTTTTGCTCGTTCGGGTTCGGTGATCTTGAGAAGCATACGCATTACTTGCTCGTTCGCGCCGCCATGAAGAGGTCCCTTCAAAGCACCGATAGCACCTGTAACTGCAGAGTACATATCCGAAAGCGTCGCTACAATAACACGGCATGTAAATGTCGAAGCATTGAACTCATGGTCAGCGTGGAGGGTAAGCGCAGCATCAAACATTTTTACTACGCGCTCATCCTGTTCTTTGCCCAAAAGCATATACAAGAAATTCGCGGCATGACCAAGTTCTGCTTTCGGCTCGGTGAACGGACGTCCGTTACGAGCAGCATCGTAATAAGCAATGACCATCGGGATGACAGCAGTAAGTTTGATGCCTTTCTCGATGTTAGAGTCAGGACTCAAGTTATCAGCATTGTTGTCATAGAATGCCATCTCGCTTATGACGGTGCGGAGCACTGCCATTGGATGGACGTTTTTGGGGAATGAGCTGATTCGATTCTTAATTTCCGGAGAGAGGACACGAGTGGCGATAAGCTTATCGCTAAACTCTTTGAGTTCAGCCGCATTCGGGAGTTTGCCGTTAAAGAGTAGGTAAGCATTCTCTTCAAAACTTCCTTTGACAAGGTCATGGATGTCATAACCATAGTACGCGAGGACTCCGCGCTTTCCGTCAAGGTAACAAATGCTACTTTGCCCTGCAATAATATCTTCAAGACCTGCTTTTTGGGGAGCTGCTGTAGGTGCCGTCTGCGTCATACCGATTTTCCAGTACTAAAGAGTAATAATACGATGCGTATATATAAAAGTCGGGTAATAACAAATCGCATAGAGAGAAAGTTACCATCGTAACCAAATCCTAACTATTTGATAACGTTTATTCTGTCGGTCGTTGTGAGCGGTAACAAGCAAAGCAAATGGGGTGTTAGCACTGGTCACAAGATATCTCAACCTAACTTGCGTATCCGTAGATATATACAGTTTTTTACCCTTCTCATCCTTTTGGTTGCTTTTGGGGCAAGCCACTGTGAAGCCCAAAAAGGAAGGACGGTCATTGATACTCTTTACCGCGATACCCTCCTTACCAAAACATCATTTAAAGAAAGCCCACCATCACTTCGGCTGGGTGTGGGCGGTGGCTATGGTGTGAACTTCTACTCGAACGACCCTTTGCCATTACCTCTTGCAACTGGTTGTGATTCTTTCTTAAGCGCTACAAGTCCCGGACTATCGTTCGGAGCAGAATTAGCCATTCCAATTTCAACCAATAACGACCTTTATATTACACCTTTTCTTTCGTATCGTGATCTCAAAGGTGAGTTCGTCTTTGGTCAATTCTTTACTGATGTGGTTGACGGCCACAGAAAAGGCCTTGAGTTTGAACATACAATAACTGCATACACAAAGAGCATAGGTGTTGGGGCAAAGGTAGATTGGCAATTCATTAATAGAGTTTTCGGGAGCGCGGGGTTCGAGATTGCCTCGCTTTTTAACCAAACCTATGATAAGATACTTCGCCCGACAGGTCCTGGTGGATTTGAAGGCGGAGCAAGAGATAGCTTAGAAGCAGCAGGTGACCTGCCAAATGCACAGAGCATACTCCCTTCACTTCTCCTTTCGCTTCGAGCAGAGTTTCCTCTTTCCTCTCGCTTGTTTGCAAGCCCGGGTGTTGCTTTCTCGCTACCACTTAGCGGAACAACGGATTACTTCAAACATACTTCTCTGCAGGGTACTCTATCATTCCATTACAACCTCTCTCCGTCAAGCGACACTACCACAGAGTACATTCGAGACAGCATTCCATATTTCGTCAATCGTTTTATCCCTGATACAGCGAAGTCAAGCTTAAAAGTATCTATTGATGTATTTGGCAAAAATCGTGACGGGCAAGAAGAGCGGGTAATCCGAATTGATGTCGTTGATGTAAAGGCGCGTGTTGCATTTCCATTCCTCAACTACATCTTCTTCGATGAAGGAAGTAGTTTTATACCGTTGCGATATATAACCTATCGCTCGTCTGATGAAGCTCTACAACGATTCAAAGGATTATCCGACCGCAACAGCGAGAAACTTCTGGATCTCTATCATGAGGTTCTCAACGTACTTGGCTCCCGTATGAAGAGTAATCCTACCTCACGTATAACATTAACGGGAAGCACATCGAATACAGGAAGTGAATTGAGCAATGTAGCACTTGCTCGAAAGAGGGCGCAGAGAGTTAAAGATTATTTGGTGGCGATATGGGGGATTGAACCAGAGCGTATTTCCGTCGAAGGTCGCCTACTTCCGCTTCGCCCAAGTCCGCAAGCCCTTAAACAAGGACAGGAAGAGAATCGAAGAGTTGAGATCACATCAACCGACGATCGTCTCACCGATCCCATTATTGTCACAAATACAGAGCATATTGCTACACCATCTGACCTTATCTTAAGGCCTCGTTTTGATGCTGATACGGGTATTCAACGCGTCATTACTCTGATGAGGATTGGAAACACTATCATCGACAAATATGATGGTGATATGGAAGGACTCAATTTGAAAACATCTTGGTCACTCACTGACGATGCCCTTTCGCAAAAGAATGACTCACTTACGTTATTCCTTGAGGTAACCGATAGTGCTGGAACAACGGCATCAGCAACAAATACCATTCCTCTTCAACGTACTCGGAGCGAACGTGAGAGAGAGCAAGAGCTTGAAAGATATAGCTTGATACTCTTCGGCTTTGATGATGATAAACTTGGTACAAAGAACGAACGAACAATAAGCTTCGTAGCAGAATCATTCAAAAAAATGAAGCCGGAGATAGTGAATGTATTAGGATATACTGACGAGACAGGCGACCCATCATACAACGACGAACTCTCACGCCGACGCGCAGATCAGGCAATCAAACAACTTGAAGCGTCGCTAAAACAGAAGAAGGTATCTCTTCCAGCAAAGACGTTCGTAGAAGGTAAGGGCTCTCGTGAGGTACTTTATGATAATACGCTGCCCGAAGGCAGATTCTTCTCGCGTACCGTCAACATCACGCTCGGCAAGAGCAAGTAGGGTTACTTGCTCTTTAAGTACGATTGGTCAATAAGTTTATCACCGATGTACCGTTGGAAGAGAATTGGTCCAAAGTCTTTCGCATAAAATACATGAACAGTATGTACTTCTCGATTGCTTGGTGCACATCTATATACTACTTCATATACATCATTGTA
>JAYUZC010000148.1:0-2347 GCA_043752045.1 Bacteroidota bacterium
CACTTCATCTTTTGCTCTTCGGTGCCGTACATGTAGATGGGGTACATCGCAAGCGAGCTTTGCACCGATGCGAACGAGCGGATGGATGAATCGCCGCGCTCCATCTCCTGCATGATAAGTCCGTAGCTGATATTATCAAGTCCCGCACAGCCGTACTTCTCGGGTATGGTCGCGCCGAGGATTCCGAGCGCGCCTATCTTCGGAGCAAGCTCCATCGGGAATGTCATCGCCTGATTATGCTCTTCGATAATAGGCAGCACCTCCGCCTCAACGAATGAGCGGACGGTATCTTGAATCATGCGCTGCTCATCGGTGAGCAGGTCGGTTATCTGAAAAAAATCGGTATTTACCATGTAGAATGTGCGCGAATATTTGAGCGAGAGATAACAGAAACGGGTGGGGTAGGGTTGCGGTGGGTAGCACAAGGTCTCACCGTGTGCTACGAAAAAACTACCAACTAACTTGTAACTTTGCGCTTCTTAATCGTTTCTATTATAGTATTTCGGTCACGGTGTAACAAACATGTAACAAAGAGGTTATTTCAGGTGTCATTATTGGGTATAGCATATAGTCCTATGAAAAAGATTTTCCTCGTTTTTCTGCTTCTTTCGGCGTTTTCATCGCAGGTGAGCGCACAAGGCATTTCCACCGAAGGTAAGGATTTCTATCTCGGGTTTGTCAATCCGAGCTTTAATCGTGTCATCCCGGCATTCTCGGCTGGGTTCTTCCGTATCTATGCAATCATAAGTTCGTATCAGGATAATACGGCATACATCTCCTATTTTAATGAAGATGGGACAGAGACTGCCGCTACACCTATCAAGCTGCAAAAAAGAAAATCAGTACAGGTCCCTTTGCAGCACGCAACTATGAGGATGCAAGACCCGGGTGACCTCAAGAAAGAATATAAAGCAGCCCATATCACATCCAAGAAGCCGATAACGGTGCAGTTCTTCTCGACGGGTGGTTCTGCATGTGGGATGTACACTTCGATCCCAACAACTCTGCTTGGTAAACAATATGTTGTGGCTTCATACAATGACAACCCGGACGGGGTTGGCGGTATCATTGGCGGTCGCGGACCGTTAGAGTTAGATGTAGCATGCGGCTTTTTTCAAATCATTGGGACACAGAACGGTACGATGGTAACTATCATACCAACATCTACAACGCAAGGCGGAAAACATACAGGAGTAACCAACGGACCCGGTGCAACGGGTGCGCCTACGCCATACACCATATCACTTAATCGTGGTCAATGTTATATGGTAAAATCACATTGTAATACCTCAGACAATGATATTACAGGTTCTATCGTCGAATCCGATAAACCGGTCGCAGTTATTTCAGGGCATGAGAATGCAGGTATTGGTACTGTTGGTAATCGTCCGTTGGAAGCGCGCGACTATATGGTTGAGCAGATGATACCTGTCGCGCATTGGGATAATACAGGATATGTTTCTTTACCGTTCGTTGATTCTGAGCCCTATGTAGGGAGTGGCAATGGACATGGTGAGCATTACCGCGCTATCGTTTATGATTCAAGCGGAGCAACGATCACGAAAACAGTGGGCAATGTAGCGGGCTCTGTAAATTATCCTATCGGTCGTTATCAGACGAAGGAGATATCAGACGTAGAATTCGCAATTGATTTTAGTAATGGTACACAGCCATTCATGATCTATCAGATAGATCAGGCAAATCATAGCTCAAAAGCTCCGTACCCACGCCCATCAATGTCCCAGATCATCCCTATCTCACGCTGGAAAAATGCATATCTGTGGTATGTCCCATCAAATGTAGATGAGCGGTTGCAAGCATATTACATTAACATCATTGCACCGAAGGCAAAATTTGACTCAATTTTTGTTTCAAAGAATGGGCAAACGGATGTGTTGATAGCTAAGGCGGGACTCTCACCAGCCGGTGTATATCAAACCATTCCGAACCACCCTGAACTCGTAGGTAAACGATTTAAGGTAGTACCCGGCTCTTACTACGCGCGTGCGAACTTCCCATTCATTATCTATAGCTTCGGCAATCGCGCGATAGATGCCGACGGAGATCTCGGCGACTTTGATAACGATGATAACTTCTTTTCGTATGCGTCGCACTTGGGGTATCAGTTCGGAGCGGAGGATACAGGCAATATTTCTATCACAGTTGACACGCTCTGTACCGGCTGGCGTATATGTGCGACGGATCTGCATCCAGGCGGTCGCATTAAGAGTGCTCTTATGGCTGATGATCCTTTTGGTGATATTTATACTTATGATCCAAAGGTCAGAGGTCCATACCAATTTTACAATACATCTTTTACACCTGAACTCGATCCGAACGGCACTCG
>JAYUZC010000149.1:0-2343 GCA_043752045.1 Bacteroidota bacterium
CCTCAAACTTCCAACGAAGAGAATCTGCGCCAAACCGCTTGGTCTCGGCTTCACTGGGGAGACGGTAATTATAGGTCGTAGCACAAGAAATAAGAAAAACAAGGGAAATTATCCCTGCTAATAGTAGTGTTTTCATGCGCTGTTTTTACTCGGAAATAGCGGCTACCATAACAACCAAATGGCAAAAAAGAAAACCATAGATTTGAACTGGCTGAACGTTGCGCGGACTGTCCTCACCTCGCGGGCGATAGATATGATCGAAGAGACAGAACTTGTCCCGCAAGGGCTTGTCACATATCAGTTCTCGGCTCGGGGGCATGATATGATCCAGGCAATTCTCTCCGAGCTAATTAACCATCCTCACGACGGTGCAACGGTCTATTACCGTTCACGTCCGTTCGTTCTTGGTCAGGGCTTGACACCGGAAGAATCAATGGCTGCTTCGATGGCACGTTCGGGTGGCATTCATGGCGGACGCGATATTGGTGTTGTGCATTTCCTTCGCTCTCGTGGCAAGTCAACTGTACTTCCTGCATCAGGTGATGTAGGGGCACAGTACTCGCCTGCTATTGGTTGGGCACAAGCAGTACAATACTACACGAATGTATTAAAGGACGATTCATACAAGGGCGCTATTGCAGTTGCACTTGGTGGAGACGGCTCAACTGCTGCAAACGGTTTTTGGGCTGCACTCAATGTTGCAACAACACAGAAGCTCCCTCTTCTTTTCTTCATCGAAGATAACGGATACGGTATCTCCGTAACAAGTGATTACCAAACACCCGGTCAGAACATCGCGAAGAATCTTGCATCATTTATAAATTTGAAAGTGTATGATTGTGACGGCACTGAACCTGAAGAAGCAGCAGAGAATATCGAAAATGCAGTATCGTATGTGCGAGAGTGGAAGGGGCCAGCACTTATCCGTTTGAAGATACCGCGTCTATCGGGTCATTCATTTGTTGATACACAAAGTTATAAAGGCGAAGCATTACTCAAGAAAGAACGTGCGAACGATCCGCTCCCGAAACTTGAGAAGTATATTACTAAAAATCTTATCTCAAAAAAAGAATGGGATGCTCTTGTCGAAGAAGTAAAGAACGATGTAGAAGCCGCGCGAGATAGAGCCATCGCTTCTCCTGACCCCGACCCTGCAACAGTGCTGGAGCATACGTTCTCGGACGAGCAACCGAACATAGTCACTACAAAAGATGAAGGTGTTCGCATGAACTTGCAGGATGCTGTTCGCAAGACACTTGAAGTTGAGCTTGCTAATAATAATAATCTACTTATCTTTGGAGAGGATGTCGGTGCAAAAGGCGGCGTACATGGCGCGACTGTTGATTTGCAAGTCAAGTTCGGTAAACATAGAGTTTTTGATACGTCGCTTTCGGAAGAGGGCATCATCGGTCGCGCAGTAGGTATGGCATTCGCAGGTCTTGTCCCTGTTCCGGAAATTCAATTCCGTAAGTATGCCGACCCCGCTACAGAACAGATAAATGATATTGGTACTGTTCGTTGGCGTACAAAGTCACAGTTCTTTGCTCCGATGGTCGTGCGAATCCCTGTCGGCTTTGCCAAGAAGACAGGTGATCCGTGGCATTCAGTATCAGGTGAAGCGGCATTCGCACATCAAATAGGTTGGCGCATTGCTTTCCCGTCGAATGCGGAGGATGCTGTTGGTTTACTTCGCACTGCTCTTCGCTCAAGTGACCCAACGTTCTTCTTCGAGCATCGCGCACTGCTTGATACACCACCCGGACGTGCGAATTATCCCGGTGATGAATTCATGGTGCCGTTCGGAAAAGCGAACATCATTGCCGAAGGTACTGACGTAACCGTCGTTGCCTGGGGAGCAATGGTTGATCGCGTGAAGCAGGCAGTAGAAAACATTAACGCTTCTATCGAGATCATTGACCTCCGCACCATTGTGCCGTGGGATAAAGATGCTGTCCTTGCGTCAGTAAAGAAGACGAACAAAGTTCTTATTGTCTGCGAGGATAATTCAACTGCAAACTTTGCAGCAGAGATAGGAGCAATCATTTCGCAAGAGGCATTCGAGTATCTTGATGCACCGGTTGAGCGTCTTTCTACAAATGACATTCCTATCCCATATAACATGGGACTTATGAATGCAGTACTCCCGACTGTTGAGCGCATTGCATCTTCAATTCAACAACTTGTTAACTACTAAACCATGCATACTCTCATTCCTGTACATCAAGCACAGGACATTCCACCGACATATTGTGATACACCGATAGGTGACTTGCTTGAGTATCATAACCTCGCACGTCCGTTTGAAGTCTATCCAGACGCAAAGTTGCTCATCGGTATGTGTAT
>JAYUZC010000150.1:0-6183 GCA_043752045.1 Bacteroidota bacterium
GATCTTCTTATCTGCATCCTGTGCGGCAGAGTAATCAGAAAGTACCTGATTGCCATCAACGACTCCAATTTTCTGGGCGTATGACGTGCTTGAAAGTAAAAGAGCACCGATAAGTGCAACAAGAGCTACGCTAAGTTTCTTAATGGAAACCATTGGCTATCTATCCTCCGTAAAAGTTAATAAAATGATGTTAGGTCAAAACCTATAATAATCGAACTGCACAAAAGGTATTTTTCCGGCTAAAAGTTTCCTTTTACACATTAAAAATGGTTCATTCCGGCTCTTTCAAGCCCCATGTGGTGCCCTCTTTCCCATCCTTTAAGATAATCCCCGCCTTCGCCAAGTCATCTCTGATAGAATCGCTCATTTTGAAGTCTTTCGCGTCTCTGGCTTCCTTTCGCCAGTTTATTACAGTTTTCAGGACAGAGTCAAGGACTTCATCCTTGTTCGGGGTGCTCTGTGTTTGGTGCTGGGTGGGGATGATGCCGAGAACATTGCCAGCAAGATTCCTCCAAATCCTATATAATGTTTTTAATGGATTTGCAAATTCACTAGCATCACTAACCACAACGGGCATATTCCTTGCTATTGACGCTAACTCAAACAATGGTACTATTGCCTTCGGAGTATTAAAATCATCATTCATCCCATGGATAAATGCTTTTACAATAGGCTGCTGAAAATCTTCTTGCGTAAGTAGTTCATCTACATAGTATTGAGACAAAAAATGGGAGTTTTTCTTAAAGGCATTCAAGAGACTTTGAAAACCCACTCCTGCCCCCAATATTGCTTCCTTCTTAAACTCCGTCGTGCTTCTATAATGTGACTGAAGTATAAAAAAGCGCAGCGTCATCGGGTCGAACTCTTGAAAGAGGTCAACTAAAAAGCTTGAGTTGCCGACTGACTTTCCCATCTTCTTGCCGTCAACGGTCACCATATTGTTGTGCATCCAGTACTTGACGAACTTTTTGCCTGTGGCTGACTCTGACTGTGCTATCTCGCATTCGTGATGCGGAAACTGGTTCTCAATACCTCCGCCATGAATATCAAACGTCTTGCCAAGATACTTCATGCTCATCGCAGAGCACTCGATATGCCAACCAGGAAAACCATCACCCCACGGCGAAGCCCAACGCATAATGTGCCCGCCTTCGGCACGTTTCCATAGTGCGAAATCTTGTGGATTGCGCTTGTCACTTCTTGCGTCAACTCTTCCTGATGCTTCTTGGTCTTCTGTCTTTCGTCCGGAAAGTTTTCCGTAATCAGCATCCTTCGTTACATCAAAATAGACATTCCCTTTTACCTCGTAGGCAAACCCCTTGGTAATGAGTTCTTTGATGATCTCTATTTGCTCGATGATATGCCCCGATGCAAGCGGCTGAATATGAGGAGTTAGGATATTGAGCTTCTTAAGATCATCCCAGAACCTGTGGGTATAGGTCTCGGAAAGCTCTTTTGGATGCATCTTGCGTCTTGCTGCCTCAAGGACGAGCTTATCCTCCCCCTCGTCGTCATTATCAACCATGTGCCCGACGTCGGTGATGTTCTGGACGTGGGTAACCTCGTACCCCAAAAAGGTAAGGTACCGGCGGACTATATCAAAGGTGATGTAGCTCTTGGCATGACCGATATGGGTATCAGAATAAACAGTCGGGCCACAGACATACATCCCCACATTTGGGGCGTTTATGGGCGCGAAAAGCTCTTTTTCTCGGGAAAGGGTATTATATATTTGCAGTGCCATACCTTAGTTCAACGCGTTAATAAGGGGCGGAAGTTCAGAATTTCTCAGAAAATGGACATATTGTGAGCTGGTGGAGAAAAGTGGTATTTTCTTGTTTTATAGGAAACAAAAGTTCGGATTTTATTGTCTTTAGCCGTCAGTTTTGTATATTTGCAAGTCAAGTTTTCAATTCACCAGTCGTGGTGAGGGGAGAGGGGCTTCTCGAACCCATTATCATGACTACTGTTTCAACACTAATAATAGAGGTAATAACAATGAGGCTTCGTAATATCCTTTTTCTTAGCGCTATAGCTGTTCTCACCATTGGCGTTTCGTCATGTGGCAAGAAGGCTGAAGAGCCAAAGCCGGCTGATTCAATGATCATGACGCCAGCTCCTGCACCTGCTCCAGCTCCAGCAATGGACACTGTAGTTGCTCCGGCAGGTACAATGGAAAAGAAATAAGTTTACTTATTTCTCGCACCTTTGTAAAAGGTCTCGCTACGAAAGTACGAGACCTTTTCTATTTATAGATAGTCACCAGAACACTATCGGGCTGATAGTTAGAGGTGACATGAACGTAGGTAATAAGCGTATCTACCGCGAGCTTCGAGCGGTCAACCTTGATTGGTACGGACTGATTGTCCCCTGAACCTGAAGCCACAAGAATAAGTGCTCCTGACGTATCCTTTGTCGTACATCCCCAGGAAAATGGACAGGGACAGGTATGAGTAATTGAAACGGTCTTCTGCGTTTCTGTTGGTTGGAAGACGAGAGTCTTCGGACTCAACTCCATCTTTCGCTCATACGAAGTGGTTGTCTCGCTGCATCCGGCAGCAATGAACATAAGAAGGAATAATGCTACAACTATTTTCATAAGGGATATACTTTTCCTTTTAAAACAAAAGCACTCTATCAATTAACAAGTTCCTCTTCCTCTTCTTCGATAGCCAACGCTTCTGCTGTTGCTCGATGTGCATCCATCACATCTGCAAGACGTGGTAGGTTACGCATAAAGAGATATGTGGGTATAGTAATAAGAGCCATGATGCCTGCATCAACCCAGAGAGCAGCGCTGATGCCATACTCATGCGTCAGGTATCCAGCAAGCAGACTACCGAACGGGAAGAGACCTGCAAATGATAGTGAGTATATCCCCATCACTCTACCGCGATACTCGTCAGGTACGAAACGCTGTAGCGTTGAGTTTGCCGTGATGAAGAACGTAATGATAGACCATCCTGCAATTCCTAAACATATCATCACCGGAAACAGCGTCGATAAAAACGGCAACACTATCATCGCCAAGATAAACGTACCAATACTGATAAAGAGCATCTTCCTCGGGCGAAGCTTTGCGCCGAAGGCAGCTTGTGTTATCGCTGCGACAAGTGCCCCAAGTCCGTTCGCTGATAGCAGTGCGCCGTATGTCGAAGAACTTCCTTTTAATATCTCAACTGCAATGACAGGGATGTTCACCGTATAACTCCAGGCAAAAAGCGTCATGCCGATAACAAGTGTCATCAATGCCCGGTAGTTCGGTATCGAATAAAGATACGTGATACCCTCTTTCATTGCATTGAATCGCGATCCTTTACGCTCTGGGCGTTTTCGGTTCTCATTTTCGATCTTCATCCGCGTTAAGCTGTATATCACTGCCGCGAAGGAAAGTCCGTTCAAGAGGAAGCAGAGTTCTATCGAGAACGATGCGATGATTGCCGCACCGACTGCCGGACCGACAAGTCGCGCTGCATTAAAGACGGCAGAGTTTAATGCTACGGCATTTGCAACGTCTTCCTTCCCTACCATCTCGACGACAAATGATTGCCGCGTCGGCAGATCAAATGCAATTGTGATGCCAAGCATTAGGTTTATCGCGCCGAGTACCCATATCGACGTCATATCTTGCCAGACAAAGACTGCCAGCATCAAGGCGAATAACCCGGCAAATGCTTGTGTGATGATAATGATCTTCCGCTTCGGAAATTCATCGGCGATAGTCCCGGCATAAGCTCCGAGAAGAAGTACAGGTACTGCACCGAGGAAACTCATCAAGCCAAGTGCTCTTGAATCACGAGTGATGGAATAGACCAACCATGATAGTGCTGTATTCTGAAGCCAGGTACCGATGAGTGATACGACCTGTCCGGTAAAGAAGAGTCGGTAATTACGATGCCGAAGTGAACGGAATGTGTACTTTATAAAGTCTTCGGTCTTGTCGCTATATGTTGAGATGAATTTCGTCACAGAATTGAGGCAACGTTTTTTACGGTTTCTTTATTACTAAGTTACTAATTTTCTTAGATACTATGTCACAACTTCTTCTGGCTCGATCATCCGGCAAAGATATTTTCCTCAACCCAAGAATGATGAACCGCCACGGCATCATTGCCGGTGCGACGGGGACTGGAAAGACCGTTACCCTTCAAGCTATCACCGAACATTTGAGTAGTATCGGTGTGCCGGTATTCCTCGCTGATATCAAAGGCGACCTCGCAGGTATTTCGCAGACAGGTGGCGGCAATCCGAAGATCGATGCGCGGCTTGCAGAGCTTGGCATAACCGGACATTCCTTCGAGGGGTATCCTGTCACCTTCTGGGATGTGCATGGCGAGAAAGGTCATCCTGTCAGAGCAACGATCTCTGATATGGGTCCTATTCTCCTTTCTCGTTTGTTAAATCTCAATGATACCCAAACCGGAGTATTAAATCTTGTCTTCAAAATTGCTGATGATAACGGAATGCTTCTTCTTGATATGAAGGACTTGCGTTCGATGCTGCAATATGTTGGTGATAACGACGACGACTTCAAGACAGAGTACGGCAATGTCTCGAAAGCATCGGTCGGAGCGATACAACGTTCACTCCTTGAGATTGAACAGCAAGGCGGTGATATTCTCTTTGGCGAACCGGCTCTCAACATCTTCGACCTGCTCCAGATCGGCGCTGGCGGCAAAGGAATGATAAACATCCTTGCCGCTGATAAGCTGATGCAGTCGCCAAAGATGTATGCGACGTTCCTCTTATGGCTCTTATCAGAACTCTTTGAAAATCTACCGGAGGTCGGCGACCTTGATAAACCGAAGCTCGTCTTTATCTTCGACGAGGCACATCTCCTTTTCGATGAGGCGCCGGATATCTTGCTTGATAAGATCGAGCAGGTCGTGCGTCTTATCCGCTCGAAGGGCGTCGGCGTCTTCTTCGTGACGCAGAACCCTATTGATATTCCTGATAAAGTTGCCGCACAGCTTGGTAACCGTATCCAACATGCGCTTCGGGCTTTCACACCGCGTGACCAGAAGGCAGTCAAGGCGATGGCACAGACGTTTAGAACAAATCCTTCGCTTGATATTGAATCTGTCATAACCGAACTTACTGTCGGCGAAGCGTTGGTATCACTTCTCGATGAGCGGGGTTCGCCAACCGTCGTGGAGCGGACTTTCATTGTGCCGCCACATTCAAAGCTCGGAGCTATATCGGATGATGAACGTTCGAAGGTTTTGAAGATGTCATTTTTCTATGGTCGTTATGAAAATATGGTTGACCGAGAGTCGGCTTATGAACTGCTGAAGAAACGAGCTGAACAGACTGCCGCCCAAGAGGCGCAGGAAGCCGACCAAGTAGCCGAAGAAAAAGCCGCAAAACCCAGAGGCAGGCAACCCGATACTCTCATCCAGACCGTAGCCAAAACAGCCGTCCGCTCCGCCGCAGTAGCCATCGGCGGCTCGATAGTAAGAGGTCTGCTTGGTTCGCTCTTTGGTGGTAGAAGGAGGTAGTCTGAAATACGTTTTTCTGGTCTGTAAGTGATTGATTTTATTGGAAGATAATTGTGCACCACACTCTTTTTTGAGGTTTGGTCGGATGGTGGTATGGACGTTTGGTTTTTGGGATGGTGCTGTAAATTTACACATTTGGAGGAAGACCCAACTCCTAAAACTCAGCAACACATAAAACCGACAAACTTCCCCGTGCAAATATACGAAATCCGACCCCTACCCTGCAAGATGCCTGCCGAAAATAGTCGCTAACTCATTGAAAACAAACAAGATAATCTTTGGGCAATCCAATAATCGCTGTTTCCAGCCCAATTCCGCCATTTTTGGCGGGCACCTATAAACATACCACTTGAACACATTAGCGGCTGCACCACGTAATATATATTATTTTCGAGAAAAGAGAATGTACTTAATAAATAGATTACTTGTCGCCAATTATTTTCCCTGTTTTTAGATAATGATTGAAGTATTCGTTCAATAAAGAGATGCGATTTTCAATAGCATACTTTTCAACGGCCGCTTGTGAAATATATGTTTGAAATTTAAGAAGGTCTCGATACCTTGGTTCAATATCAATCCCTTTTTCAACTTGCGCTTTTAATCGAGCAAGAAATTCTATTATAAACTTACAAAAAACAGCAACATTCTTTTTTTTTGACTTATCTTCAAGCATCTCATTAATGAA
>JAYUZC010000151.1:0-2332 GCA_043752045.1 Bacteroidota bacterium
ATAAGGCAACATACGCTGCTGACGTATTCAGCGAGATCATCAAGCAGGATGAGCATGAATTTACAAAAGCATTACTTGAATCCGGTATTGCAGCGGGTCGTAATTTTTGGTATTATACACAACGCCTTGTGGGTCCGATCCAAGGTGATGTCTATGCTACACCGGAGAAGCTTAAACAAGCTATGGATATTTATTGGAGACAGGTAAAGAAGTTTACCGATAAGAACTACTATACTGATGAACAGCTTGAGACCTCGAAGGCACAGCTCCGAAGCCGCATCATCTACGACACAGAGTCACTCTCAGAATTTACCAAGACCGTTGCATTCTGGTGGGCTTCGACGGGGCTTGATTATTATGAAGGTTACCTCGACGAGTTACAAAAAGTAAATCGCAAAGATATTAATGATTACTTGAAGAAGTATGTCATTGGTAAGCCGTATGTTCTTGGGCTTGCAACGAACTACGAATCATTCTCGAAGCATGATCTTGACCCCAAGAAACTCTCCCATGAAAACTTTATACAGAACTGGTAAATCAATGACAAAAAAACTAACACTCGTTCTGTTCGCGCTACTTGCGGTAACAACATCTTTCACTGCTTTTGCCGATGATGTTGAGCTTGATGATGTTGAAGAATTCGATTACAACGGAATTCAGGTCATCTTGCGTGAGAGTAAAGATGTACCTTCAATAACTGCAGTTCTTTATATCAAGGGCGGCACGACAGTCCTTAAGAGCGAGAACGATGCTGCTAATGAATACATGGGGTTCAATCTTATCCCCGGAAGCGGCACGGCGATTACTTCTAAGCCGTATTATCGTCGCGTCATGCTTCGTATGGGTTCGGGTATTGGCGGAAATGATGGCAGAGATTTTTCCGTTCTGAAGATGCGCTCGATACGAGAGCACTTTGATACAACATGGAAGTATTTTGCAGAAAAAATAACAAAGCCGACTGTTGACCAGACAGAGTATAACAACTTACTTCGCAATGCACTGATCGGTCTGCAAAGCGGACGCAATAGCCCCGAATCAGTCGGACGTATCATTGGTGATTCACTGTTTTATCTTGGGCATCCGTATGGGCTTCGTCTGACCAAAGAAGGATTGAATGCGACTACACCGGAAAGCATATTGAATCATTACAAGAACCTGATGCAAAAATCACGTTTGCTCCTTGTTGTTGTCGGCAATGTATCCCGCAAAGAACTTGAGAAGAAGATGAATGCCGGTGGGTTGAATCAATTACCTCAGGGTAATTTCGTGATGCCTGAACTACCTATCCCCGCTACATCACAAAAGCCGGGTGCTAACTTCCCCTCGTTCGAGAGGAAACTTCCGACCAAATATGTAAAAGGATATTTCCGTATTCCTTCAAAAGGATCACCTGATTATTATCCATACGTCCGTCTTCGTAATTTCTTCGGCGGTTTTCTTTTCCAGCATTTGCGGGTACAGACAAATCTGTCGTATGCCCCGGACCTCAATGACAATGACGGCAGAGAGTCAATGGCAGTTATCTCCTTTGAGACTGCCCATGTAGATAGTGCTATTCGCATCATCCAGAAGGATATTGAGTTCTTCCAGAATAATACCCTCCTTGAATCTGCAATCAAAGGCGGCGTTGCTAAGTACACGACCAATACATTTATGAAGCAGGAATCTACTCCTGAAGTTGCGGGTAATCTCGGGATGGCAGAGCTTCTGACCGGCTCATGGAAGAATGCGTTTGTTAGTTATGATAAACTCTCCGGAGTAAAACCCGAAGACATCCAGCGCGTAGCCAGAACATACCTCAAGAACATCAACTGGGTTGTCGTCGGTGATACACGTGATGTGAATAAGGAGCTTTTGCTGCAGAAGTAAGCGTTCTTTTTTAGTCATTCTTGCCTTGTAACTCATTGATTTTACAGGGGACTAATTGTGCACCACACAGGGGTTCGTGGCTCGTGAATCGTGGTTCGGGTTTCGAGGGGTGCTGTAAATTTACACATTTGAAATATGGTCGTATTGAGGTGTAGTGGTATGGACGTATGGGGTTTTTTTGGTGTCATTGCGAGGAGTGGCTTTAGCCCGACGAAGCAATCTAAAATTGCTCAATAGATAAGCATTTTTGACGAATCACGACACACGAACCACGATTGACGAACTCCGACCTACAAATATACGAAATCCAACCCACCTCCTGCAAGATGCCTGCCGAAAAAAGGCTATAACGCATTATAAATCAACAAAATAATCTTCGGGAATCTCTATAATTGACGTTTCCCGCTCAATTCCGCCATTTCCGATAGGCACCTATCTTAAGGGCATGCCCCGCATTATCGAT
>JAYUZC010000152.1:0-6158 GCA_043752045.1 Bacteroidota bacterium
GTTCTCTATGGTAGTGTGTACATGAAAGATGTACTCGATGCACATCAGCTCAAGTACGGTGTTGAAGTACGCAATGAAAAGCTCGGCGAGACAACATTATTCGGCACAAGCTATAACTACACAACGCTCGGCGCATACGCAGAAGACGAATGGGTATTCGCTGATGGCTGGGTACTGCTCGCTGGACTTCGCTTCGATAACCATACCTATGCCGGTTCGCTCATCAGCCCACGCGCTGCAATTTCGTATTGGCTTACCGACGACCTGAAGATGCGCTTCTCTACCGGACAAGGTTTCAAAGGTCAAGCACTCCTCGATGAAGACCACATGATTCTTCACGGTGAGTATGCGTATCGCAATAATACATCCATCGGTTACGAAAAATCATGGACGTATAATTATGACATCACGTATAACTATGCACTCGGTGATGTATCAGGTACGATCAATGCCATTGCATACTACACACCCGTGAGCGGACGCGCCATGCCGCAAGCAGATTCACTTGCGAATGGTACACTCTACTATGTCAACAGCACAAGTGATAGTCGCATCATGGGTATTGAGATACAGACACGTCCTGTCTTCAGCGAACACTGGAGCGGTGCGCTTGGGCTTGGCATCGTTCGCAATGAAGATAAGAATACAAGCGGAGCGTATGAATCCATCACACTTGTGCCGAAGTTCTCGGTTGATATGTCAGTGATGTATCAGGACATCGAGAGCGGTTGGAATGCAGAGAGCTGGGCAAGCGTCATCGGCGCGCAGAAACTTCCTACCGGAATGTATTCAGTCAATGAATCTCCGTCGTATGCGCTCGTGAATCTTCGCTTATCAAAACAATTCGGAAGTGTACAACTCTTCGCAGGTATGCTCAATATCTTAGATGAACGTCAGGATGAAGTAACTCCAACAGCCATCCGTCAACCCAACGGCATCGTACGTTCAACCGACGTCTGGGGTTCACTCGAAGGCAGAGAGGTATTCTTTGGAGTGAAGCTGACTCTGTGAACAGTAGCGCACGGTCTCACCGTGCGAGGGGGAAATAGGAACACGGAATTTGACGGATTTGGACGGATGTTTATGGATACTCATAACTAATCCGCGAAATCCGTCTCTAATTCCCTTTCCCCTTTAACCCTTCCCCCCTCCCTGTAGTGGCTCATTTTGAAGATGTGTCATTGCGAGGAAGGAGCAAAGCGACTGACGAAGCAATCTAAAACCTCAATAATGTGCTGATATTTGATATTTTAGATTGCGGAGCTTGTCCTGAAGAATGAAGGATCGGGCTAAAGCCACTCCTCGCAATGACAATACTCGAAAGTGAGCCACTTCCCCCTCCCCTCGAACTGAACTATTCCATCACTCTATAGCTTAGTTGATATACTATATATAAGGGGTTCACAGATGGGATCGCTCACATCCAAAACAACGACCGAAACGACGACTAAAACGACGCCAATAACGTCACTGACCAAGTCCGCAAATTATTTTCCTGTGGTCGGGGTAGGTGCATCCGCCGGCGGCTTAGATGCATTCAAACGTTTACTCAAAGCCATACCTGAAAAGAGTGGGATGGCGTACGTATTGGTGCAGCATCTTGACCCGAGCCACGAAAGTTTGCTACCGGAAATCCTCCAGAGAATCACCTCAATTCCTGTTCGTGAAATAACTGATGATGTCGAAGTCCTTTCTGATCATATCTATATCATTCCGGCAAATAAAATGCTCATCGCAAATGATGGTGTCTTAGAGCTAAGTGATCGTACAGCAAAAAAAGGTGAACATAATTTACCTATTGATCTCTTTTTTAAGTCACTTTCAGAAGTACATCAAGCACATGCGATCGGTGTCGTTTTATCCGGTACAGGCAGCGATGGCACAGCCGGATTGCGAGCGATCAAAAATAATGGCGGTATCACATTTGCTCAGGACGAAAAGTCTGCTACCTATGATAGTATGCCGCAAAGTGCTGTTCACGCAGACGTCGTTGATTTTATCTTACCGCCTGACGCTATCCCCGAGAAGATAGCAGAGCTGGTAAAAATTACGCGCAGAAATGGTGGAGACGAAACGTTCCAAGAACCAGAAGAAGATGTGCTCAAACAGTTACTTTTACTCCTGCGTGTTCGCAAGGGCACAGACTTTACCTATTACAAACAGAGTACTATCCAACGACGCATACTCCGGAGAATGGCACTCTCAAAAATAGATACACCTATTGCGTATCTTAAACATTTGAGAGAGAACAAATCAGAGCAGGATGTATTATATCAGGACATGCTGATCCCGGTAACAAGTTTTTTCCGGGATACAAAGACATTTGATAATTTATGCCAAACGGTTTTCCCGCGACTTCTTGATGAAAACAACACGGTTGACTCAATACGAATTTGGGTTGCCGGATGCAGCACGGGTGAAGAAGTCTATTCGATAGCAATGTGCATCAAAGAGTTCTTAGGCGAGAAGCATTGTAGATTGCAGATATTTGCAACTGACATCAGCGAACCGGCGATCGCAAAAGCACGATCAGGCGTGTACTCCAAATCCGAATTACTGGATGTATCACCAAGCAGAATTCAAGAATTTTTTACAAAGGTCGAAGGTGGTTACCAAGTACAAAAACATCTTCGTGATATGTGTGTCTTTGCTGTCCATAATTTTTTGAAAGATCCTCCCTTCGGCAAATTAGATCTCATAAGCTGCCGAAATGTGCTCATCTACATGGAGCCATATTTGCAGAAAAAAGCGCTCACATCATTTCATTATGCCTTAAACCATAATGGGCATTTGCTCCTTGGCAAATCAGAAACGATCA
Organism: Bacteroidota bacterium; assembly: GCA_043752045.1. Classification (GTDB taxonomy): domain Bacteria; phylum Bacteroidota; class Ignavibacteria; order Palsa-1295; family Palsa-1295; genus DATDEW01. Next base: position 2,819 of record JAYUZC010000152.1, read on the forward strand.
GTACGTTACCCGATCATTTTGCTTCAGCGCTCAAGCAGGACAAACTATTTACGCGCAAGGATGTACCGGGAAGATTTCTCCCGACACTAAGTCGTCAGAATGAGCAAAGTTATACGTTCATTAAACCGGTAAAACCGGAGAGTGTCCATACTGATTTCCAGCGGACTGCTGATGAACTTATGCTTCTGCGATACACGCCAGCGGGTGTGGTTATCAATGAGGCGATGGACGTTGTTCATTTCCGAGGTAAAACGGCAAATTACCTTGAACAATCTGCCGGCAAGCCCTCGCTGAATCTACTTAAACTCGCAAAAGACGGTTTGGCATTTGAACTTCGCAACATTTTACACAAATCAAAAAAGAATAATGCGCCGGTAATAAAGACCAACATTCCTATTGGCTCGAACTCAGAGCAGCGGCTCATCTCGATCGAAGCTATCCCGATGCCGGATATGGAAGAGCAATTCTATTTGATCTTATTTCACGAGGAATCCGACACAAATCATAAGTCCCAGCCGGCAGGCACCAGATCAAGAAAAAGCGTTAACGGATCTATCAAAAAAACTGACAGTGATCTTCGTATTGTGCAATTAGAAAAAGAACTTGCACAAACACGCGAGGATATGCGCGGCATTACCGAAGACCAAGAAGCGTTGAACGAAGAGTTACAAAGTGCCAATGAAGAGCTTGTCAGTTCGAGCGAAGAGCTCCAGAGTTTGAATGAGGAACTTGAAACCGGTAAAGAAGAACTTCAGAGCACCAATGAAGAGCTCACCGTCCTCAATGAAGAGCTGCTTAGCATGAACGAACAAATGACTGAATCGCGTGATTATTCCGAAGCTATTGTCAGTACTGTTCGTGAGCCACTCTTAGTCCTTGATAAATATTTATATGTGAGAACTGCAAATCCTTCGTTCTATCGAATGTTCAATGTAGATGAATCCGATACCGAAGGACGGCTCATCTTTCAACTTGGCAATGGGCAATGGGATATACCTGCACTCCGAAAACTCTTAGAAAAAATACTTCCCGATAAATCTAAGTTTTCAGAGCTTCAGGTCACACATACATTTAAATCGATCGGTAAGCGCACGATGATACTCAATGCGCGAGAAATAGTGCAGAAGCACAAAAAAGAGAAGTTAATACTGCTTGCTATTGAAGATATTACTGAAAAGTTGGAGGCAGAGCAACAATTACGTGCAAGCGAAGAGAACTTCCGGCAACTCGCTGAACTGATGCCCGATATGGTCAGTCATGGAGATGCCGAAGGACATATCACCTATTACAACCAAAGCTGGCTTACCTATACCGAATATACCTTAAAAGAATTGACTGCTTCGGGATGGGTAACGATCATTCACCCAGACGACCGGCAAACAGCCGCCAAACGGTGGAAACAATCTCTTGAGAGCGGTAGTAATTTTGAGATGGAACTGCGTCTCAAAGATAAAGATGACAAATACAACTGGCATCTATGCCGCTCGATCCCAATAAAAGATGATGACAAAAAGATCGTACGCTGGATCGGGACAATGACATACATTGAGGAGCAGCGCGGACAGTTAACAGTATTAGAAAATCTTGTTGCCGAGCGGACACACGAGCTTCACAATTCGGTCAGACTACTTGAGGCAAAAAATAGAGAACTTGAGTCATTTGCTTATGTATCAAGCCATGATCTCCAAGAACCGCTTCGTAAAATTCATATTTTTGCCGGTCGGCTTCTCGAAAATGAAGAACATCATCTAAGCAGTACGGGTAAAGAGTATTGTCTAAGTATGCAGCGCGCTACAGTTCGTATGCAAACGCTCATCACCGATCTCTTGTCATTCTCACGCTTGGACGCAGACCAACGTATATTTGAAAAGATTGATACGACGCCTATTATTATGGGTGTGATCGCAGAACTTCAAGACCTTTATTCAGATAAAAATGCCCTCATTGAAATTGGCTCAATGTGTGAGATGCCCGTGATCCCCTTCCAATTCCGTCAGCTCATGCTCAATCTTATCGGCAATGCTCTGAAGTTCTCTAAAACAACTGAACGGCCGCACATCGAGATCAAAAGTGAGATCGTTGAATCCGACGGGAAAGATGCGTACAAACTTCCGCAAGGTCAAAACTACTGCCACATCTCTATTTCGGATAACGGTATCGGCTTTGAAGAAGAATATAGTGAACGCATATTCAAAGTATTTCAAAAGCTTCATGGAAAAGAAGTGTATTCCGGTACGGGGATCGGTTTAGCGATAGTAAAAAAGATCGTTGAAAATCATAACGGACACATCTCCGCCTCGAGCAAACTCGGCGTCGGCACAACCTTCGATATCTATCTACCTGCGTAAGGACTCAAGTAGGACAGACACGTTCACTTTGTTCAGTGCATGCTTTCAGTCTGTCCTACTGTATAACTCTAAAACTAATGCTCCGCGTAAGCACCCCACCCGATACTCGCAAGATGTATCCACCTTCACCAAGCTTCGATACTGGTAACGTCACACTCTGCTTGCCTTTCGCAAAGTGAGATGACGGTACCGACAACACTTCCCTGCCGAGCATATCATAGACCGCAAACCGAAGCTCCTTCCCCTCGGCAAGTCCGAAGCTCGCGGTGATGTCCTCGCCAAGTGTCGGGTTCGGATGAATGCGCAGCTCTTCGAGTTGGAGTTCTTGCGGGACTTTGAGGACGTTGAATCCGGCAACAAGTTCGAGTATTGATGGTTTACTTATATCATACGTATTCGTCGCGACTGCTTGTGCACGTCTTATGTAGTTTGCAGGTTTTGTCATGTCCGGCTTAAAGCTAAAGTCTATCCAGACGGACATACCTGTATCAAGTGCAATCTCAAGCGGGTTCTGCATTCCGGTGATAGCAAACTCGCTCGCATCAACACCTTGTAAAAAGATATTATCGACTGTGATAGGTGCTGTTGATTTGTTAACAAGCCACCGACGCATAAAGCGAGTTTGGCTTGAGTCTGCTCGCATAAATCCCGTATCAACATCCCAATTTACACCAGGTTTGATACCTCTGCCACGCAGGAGACTGAATGTCTTGAGCGAGAGAGTATATGGGGTTGGAATATCTGTCTTCCATATCAGTGCTGTCGAATCCACACCTACGTTAGAAGGATGATAACAGACTGTTGCCTTGAGTATCTCACCTGGTTGTACTACCAGTGGTAATGATACATATTGAAATCCTGCTTTTATCTTATCAGGGTCAACAGTAAAGTTGACAGTATCCTGTAAAAGAAAATCGCGCGTTAACGTGAACGGTAGTTTACCGATATTCTTAATTTGGAGTGTATCAGTACATCGTGTATCACCGACGATA
>JAYUZC010000153.1:0-2329 GCA_043752045.1 Bacteroidota bacterium
GTAGTTCATCGCCGAACTGTGCCTTGAGTTGTTTGAGGAATGCAATAGCGGCTGGTGTTGCTTTTATCGGGTCAAGACGTTCATCAACGTTATCATCAACCTTCAGACCATATCGCTCCGCAGTGGGCGGAATGAACTGCCAAAAGCCATGCGCCTTTGCTGGAGACTGGACGTTCCGAACACCGCTCTCGGCAACCATCAAGTACTTAAAGTCCGGATGCAAGCCGCTTGCTTTGAGCGATGAATCCACGAATGGCTCCCAACGTTTCAGCCGTTTTGTCCAGAGAACAAGCTGATCAGGATTGGTGTAGTTATAGTAGAACTCACGGTCGAATCTCTCACGAATATCCCAATGCTCTAAAGGAATACGTTTGCCAAATAGCTCGAGGGTTTCCGGCGGTTTAATTAACGTAATATTGCGATGGTAATCAGCGACTTTAGCATCTTTTTCATCAGCCCGAAGTGAGCTAATTGAGTCCTCCTGATGAGAAACAAAATACGAATATAATAGTGGAGCACTGCCAAGAATCAGTAGCGTAATGACGAGTCGAAACGTATGTTTGTTATATGGTACCATGTTACCAGCCAAGTGCTTTCGTTACTTCTTCTATATTGAGTGTACCGACTACGTCGGTAAACTTCGATACTTTTTTCTTCTCTAAGAGCATCACAAGTTCATCTTTGTAATCATTTGCGGCATTCGGGTCAACGAAGTTCGACGTGCCGACTTGTACGAGCTGCGCTCCTACAATAAAGAACTCCATCGCATCCATCGCCGACGCGATCCCGCCGATACCGATGATCGGTATCTTACTACTCTTACGCGCTTCGTAGCATTTTGCTACAGCGACGGGACGGATTGCCGGTCCCGATAATCCACCAGTTACCGTCGAGAGTCTGGGCTTTCCTGTAAAGACATCCACCGACATACCAACAACAGTATTTATCAAACTGATAGCATCAGCCCCCGCCGCTTCGCATACCTTTGCAAACGGTGCAACACTCGTAACATTTGGAGTCAGTTTTATGATGAGGAGTTTTTCTGTAAGTTTACGAAGTGCTCGTGTCAATTCATCAACAAGGTCAGGACTTGTGCCGAACATCAAGCCACCATCTTTGACGTTCGGGCAACTTACATTTATTTCGTAGCCGACCATGTTCTTCGTCGCGTTTGCCTCAATGAGCTTCAATACATCGCAATACTCTTCGATGCTTGACGCAGCAATGTTGGCTATGATGTTCGTATCGAACTCTGCTAAGTATGGCAGCTTCTCTTCAACGAAGTTATGTACACCTACATTTGCTAAACCGATGGAGTTCAGCATACCCGACGGTGTCTCAACGATACGACGGGGATAGTTGCCAGGGCGTGGTTTCCAGCTTACAGACTTCGTAACGATACCACCAAGCCCATTGATATCGCAGTAAGCGCTTGCCTCTGCCCCATAGCCAAACGTACCGCTTGCAACAAGAAATGGATTCTTGAACTTCACTCCGCCGAGCGACACCGATAGATCGATTTGTGATTGCGTTTCCAAACTTACAATACAATGCTTTCTTTCGTGAATGATGGTCCTTGTGTACAGACAAGATAAAACTTCTTCCCGCTCTTGGTTGCCTCTGCTTCTGATGTCGGCACTGGACATCCTTGACAGATACCTATACCACACGCCATCTCTGTTTCTAAACTTACTTCGCAGGGGATAACGAATTCTTCGCTTAGAGCAATAGCTGCCTTCATCATCGGAGTTGGTCCGCAGACAAAGAGCTTCGGAGCTTTTAATGTGCCTTCATTCAGATTATTCCGAAGTTTCTCAATGATAGTCCCTTTATACCCTTTCGAACCATCGTCAGTAGTGTACACTACATTTGCAAGATACTCATCGGCGAACATATTTGCTGTCCTCGCTCCGTAATAGGAGAAGAATGAAACACCTGCTTTTTGAAATTGCTTTACGAGTAAAGGCATTGATGCAACTCCGACACCGCCAATCAGAAGCAAAGCTGTCTCGTAGTCATTAGAATCAAAGTGCCATGGACTTCCGAGTGGTCCGAGGACATCAACAACATCTCCTACACCAGTATCGGCAAGAATATCTGTCCCTCGTCCGTGACGTTGTATGATGATCTCAATTTCATCCCCAAGCACATTGTAAATACTAAATGGACGGCGTAGCATCGGGTCACTAAAGCCGATCTTTGGCAGAACATTGACGAACTGCCCTGGCTTAACGTTCTGGGCAGCATGAGGAAAAGAAAAGCGAAGAACCGAGAGAGTATCCGTGAGCGCACGGTTGGCAGTTACTTCCGATACATTTCGTTTCTCACT
>JAYUZC010000154.1:0-6145 GCA_043752045.1 Bacteroidota bacterium
CGATATTTTAGTGCGATAGCACTTAGCAAAGCCGGAAAAGATGACGAAGCACGTTCAATGCTCACTACACTTTCACAAGATAAGACTGCACTCTACTCCGATAAAGCATCCTATCATCTTGCGCTTATTGAATTCAGAAGCGGAAGAACGTACCAAGCCGAAGCACTTCTCAAGCCACTTGCACAAAAGCGCACACAAAGCGGTGTCTATTCATCACTACTATTAGGCGACCTGATGTATCGTCGCGCAAGCTACGGCAGGGCATACGAACTGATGAACTTTGCACTTGAGAACATGCCACCTTCTGATAGCGCTCTTAAGCCATACACTCATTTGATACGGGGGTTATCAGGCATCCCTCTCGGACTCTGGGATAAATCATCGCAAGACCTTGAGATGTATATCCGTGATGCAAATGCAACAGGGAATAATGCAGCTATCGAAGAAGCGCTCTTCCAGTACGGCTGGGCATGTCTGCGCTCGGATAGCACACGTAATGCTGCATCGTGTTTCCAAACAATCATCGAAAAGTATCCACTCTCCGACCGTGCGATAGATGCACAGTACGGTTACGCATGGTCGCTCTTTAAGGAAAGTAAGTATCAGCAAGCGGAGAAAGAATTCTATAAGATACTTGAGAAGGATACTATATCGCGCTATGCGTATGACCTCCTCTCTCGTGTCGGCGACGGGCGTTATGCACAGGGCGACTATCAGAAAGCACTCAAGATATACAACCTCGCTGTTGATAGACCTACATTTGACCGCTATCTCGTTACACGAGCAATGTTTCAGCTTGGTCTTACCCGTATGCGCTCGGATAGCGCGCGTTCGGCGATGAATGCATTTAACTATATCATTACTAAACAACAGCAATCTGATCTTGTTGACCGATCATACTACAATTATGCAATCGCTGCATATGCTATTATTCTAAATGATAAAGCAGAATGGGCTGTCGGTGAACTCCTAAAACAATATCCAAACTCACCGTATACATCGAAGGGGTTGTATTTATCTGCATCACAAGCAGAGCGACGAGGCGATGATGACAAGGCACTAACATCGTATAAACGTTTTCTCAAAGAGTATCCAAATGCCGATGAATTCCGCGATGCGCTCTTTAGCGCACTGGACTTACAGACAGAAAATAAGAAAGAATCAGATGCTATTGCGCTCGCATCAGAGTACCTTCGCGAGGACACGCTGAATAAACGCTCCTACACTCCCGAACTTCTTATCAAAAAAGGTCAGATAGAAACACAGGCGAAGAAGTACGACAATTCAATCGCGACATTCCAATCTTTCAAATCCAGATTTGGCAACCATCCTCTTTTACCGTTCTCCTATTATTACACAGGTAGAACATACTCGAAGCGTGGTTCGGATGATATGGCAAGAGCAACATACCTGGAAGTGATTGACTCTTTCCCTACATCTGATGCAGCATCGTTTGCACTGCTTGAACTTGCACGAGCAGAGCGGGAGAGTAATAACTATAAACAGGCTGCAAGTTATTACACCCGTGCATTTGATTACCTGTATTTTTCATCAGATGCTGCGCCACAAGCGATGTTCGAGTATGGGCAGTTCTGTCTTAATGAGTTAAAGAATGAAGATTCGGCAATAACTGTCTTTGACGAACTGACGAAACGCTACTTGATAGAAACATCTGTCGGAGGTAAAGCTCAAATAGAAATCGCTGGCATACTATTAGATAATGGTAAAGAGGGCGAAGCTATCTCTCAATTAGATAAGCTCGCCATCGCGCGTAAAGGTGACCCGATGGCAAGCGATGTGTATCTCAAACTTGCAGGTATCTATCGTCGCAATGGTGCAAGCAGAAAAGCTCTTGCGGCATATGAAAATGCTCGCGAGGAGGCATCGCGAACCACTGACCAATTTGGCAGATCACTTGTCGGTTCTGCGGAAATGCTACTTGCAACAGGTGATAAACGCAAAGCAAAAACATTACTACGCTCAACTATTGATAATAAAGGAGTGCCAAGAGAGTACCGCGTTAAAGCAAGTTCACTCTGGGATTCGCTTCAGCCAAAGAAGAAAAAGAAAACACCAAAGAAACGCTGATACGCTTCATATCATATATCGCTGTTCTTGTTCTGCTCTGTACGCTAAGTGCATCGGCACAGCTTACGCAACCCGCGAAGCAGTTGCCGCCATCACTCTTGCGAGAGTTGCGTTTACGCAAGGGGATTGCTCCGCGCATTGTGAGTTTTGCTGATACAATAAAAGCGAAATCAATTCTCTCAAAAAGTTTTCGTGATAGCGTCGGCACAGAACTTGATTCTGCAAAAGTTAGTGATTCCGTTCTCGTGATGATAGATTCTGCCGTTTCACTTTCACAGAAAGAGCTACTCGACTCAATGCTTGCAGAGTTACCGGAGTATCGTAAAACTCCAAGCGGCGGAGCATTTAGTTATCCTTCATCTATCCTCGTCGAGACGAATGCGAAGGTCGTACCGTTCGACTCAACGCTCATCGCCAAGATGGAGCCAGTTATAAAAGAGCCGACGCCATACATTGATGGCTTCCCGACGACTCCGCCACTTGGTTTACGTAACGAGCCACGCATCTTCTTTGAAGCCGGTGTCGGCTATCCGACAGTACCTTTCGGCACCATTGAAGGTAAGCTTGTCTCATCCTCTCTTACATCTATAACAGCGGGTGGTGGCTTCCACAATAATATGGGCACAGTAAATGCAATAAAGAACACATGGAATGTCGGAGCAAACGCGAAGCACATCTTCATGCTTGATTCACTTGCTGCGGATGCAAGGCAGCCACAAGCGGAGATTGATGTTCGTTATGATTCTCGTGAACGAATCGTACGAGTAGATTCGACCGAGCCTTCTTTTGAACAGAAGTTCATAAGCGGACGTGTTGGTTTAGAACTTGGTGAATTGAATACTCTTTACTTCAAAGGTGATCTTTCGCTAAGCAACTACTCTGATAAAGTACAAACAAATGCAAGTGAATCTGTCGTTGGATTTAATTTGCTTATGAAGCGCAACTTGCTTCAGGACAAACTTTCTGAAGCGGGGATGATTGTTTCGTACACAAGCGCTTCTTCCGAAAGCAATAGTTTTCATAAAGATCGCTCAATTTTCACAATCGCGCCACAGTATACATTTCATCTACCTTGGGATAGCGACAACACGGAATACACATTTGGTTTTAAGTTGAACTTAACAAATTTCAATGGTGAAAGCAGTGCACAGTTTAGTGCTCCATTCTTAACTATGAACACTTATCTATCAAATACTACTCAACTGACTGCGTCCATCGCGAGCAATGTGTTCATTAACGGATATTCAACACAAGCTAAGATCAATCCATTCTTTAGTCCGGGAGTAGGTAAAAGTTCAATAAGTGGCGGCAACAGTACTATTACAAATCAACTTAATGGTGGTGGATCATACATCAGTTACATTACACCCGACGAATATATACGATTTACGGCAAGAGGTATCTCAACAACAAATGATGTTGTATTTGCTCTGGACACAAACAACTTATTCTATACTTACCTCACTGATACCCGGAGATTTGAGTTGGAAGCAGCGACAGCTCTTCATCTTTTCAAAAAAGATAATCTGACCGCAACAGTGTCATTCGCTTCAACTGTATCGCAAGATGATAAAAAACAACTCCCCTTCGTCCCGCAGTTGAGCATACAAAGCTCATACACGTTCGCATCATTATCCAAAGTGCTCATGCCGAAAGTTGAGTTCACCTATCTTGGCAGGACGGAGCGCTCGATAGCACTCATACATGCAGAAGCAAACTATGCACTCTCCCAGCGAGTATCGCTCAAATTGCGTCTTGAAAATATTTTGGGCAGCGCGAGCGATTACTGGAGTGGGTACAACGAATACCCGCGCGCTATCATGGCATCCATCCGAGCAGCGTTCTAAATCTGTAATTCTCTCGCCGAAATGTGTGTTGTTTTCGGCTGTTCATTTTACCTTCGTAACCAGTGAAAAACTTCTTTATTATTGCTCTCCTTTGTACGGCGACATTCTCGTTCGCACAACCAATTATTCACAACGAAACTCATCTCGATGAGCCGGATGATGCGCCATACGAGCATGTATTAAATATCGAGCGCGAAAAGGTTGAGGTATCTTTTGAACCGAAACAAGGTCTTGTAAAAGGCAAGGTTACTCATTACTTTGTTGTCTTGCGTGAGAATGTGGATTCTATCTACTTCAATGCAGTGAAGATTCGTATCAAGGAAGCACGTCTCGGGGGGAAACCGGTTCGGTTCGTCTCTGATGATAAGAGTGTTACCGTCTATCCAGATAAGGCAATGAAATGGGATTCTAGAGATTCCATCTCCTTCACCTATGAGTGCAACCCGCGCCGAGGCATTTACTTCATTGGCTGGAATGACCCGAAGAATCTTTCCCGCAAACAGATCTGGACACAAGGACAAGGCATTGATAACCGCCACTGGATACCGAGCTACGATGAGTATAATGATAAGATGATAACCGAGACGGTCACGACGTTCGACAAAGAGTATGAAGTACTCTCGAACGGAACGAAGTTAAGTGCGAAAGATAATGGCGATGGCACAAAGACGTGGCATTACAAAATGTCGCATCCGCACTCTCCTTACTTGCTTATGCTCGGCATAGGTAAATATGCAATAGATCATCGGAAAACAATGGCTGGTGTGCCCGTTCACCTTTACTACTACCCTGAATTCCCCGAGCGTATGGTGCCAACATACCTTTACTCGACAGAGTGTATTGATTTTCTTGCTGATTGGACAGGCATCCCGTACCCATGGGAGTCATATTCGCAGATTATGGTACAGGATTTTATCTATGGCGCAATGGAGAACACCACAGCAACCATCTTTGGTGATTTCTTCAACGTTGATAAGCGTGGCTTTTTGGATAGAAATTATATCGGCGTCAATGTTCACGAACTTGCCCACCAATGGTTCGGCGATCTTGTAACAATACGAACAGGGAAGGATAACTGGCTGCAAGAAAGTTATGCTACGTTCTTCCCAAAACTTTTCACCCGTGATTTCTTCGGGCAGGATGCTTATGAGTGGAATCGCAGAGGCGAACAGAACGGACTTCTCGGAGCGAACGACGGCGACCGCTACCCGATCGTACATCCGAAGATGGGCACGGCACGTGTCTATGGCGGCGGTTCAGCTGTGCTTGATATGATGTGTTATACATTTGGTGAGGATGCTATGAAGCGCGTCATTAATCACTACCTCAAAGGGCACATGTATAAGAACGTCGAGACGAACGATCTCTATCAGTCATTCCAAGATACACTCGGGCTTTCACCTGATTGGTTTTTCGACCAGTGGCTCTATCGCGGCGGATACCCCGTCTATAACGTTAAGTATCAAGATGCAAGCGTTGACGGAAAGCGCATGACTCAAGTCACGGTATCACAAGTTCACCATACTGACGGACTGACCAAGCTTTTTAAGATGCCGGTTGTCTTCGATGTGTACTATACGGATGGGTCAATGACAAGTACTCGGCAGATGGTCGAGAAGCAGACAGAAACAATCAACATCCCTAACGTGTCAAACAAGCAAATTGCCTTCGTACTCTTTGACCCAGCATCGAACATCGTAAAGAAGGTAAACTTCAAGAAGAACTTTGCAGAACTGAAAGCACAGGCACTAAGCGCAAAGAACATGATAGATCGGTATGATGCTATTGTTGCGTTAAAGAGTGATTCAACAAGTGCATCAGCAAAGCGCGATCTGCTTATTCAGCTTTTTAATAAGGAAAGCTATCAGGCAACACGCGGTGAGATCATCTCGCAACTATCGCAAGACCCCTCAAGCGAAGCACGCGCTGTCATTCGCCGCGCAATCAAAGATTCCTCTATTGAGGTTCGTAATGCTACGATCAACGCCTACCGTTTCATCCCGAAAGACCTTGAATCGGATATGCGTGTTCTGCTTAATGATTCATCATACAATATGATAGTTACAGCACTCGATAAAATGTCTGAAAGTTTTCCGGAGAACAAGACAACCTATCTCGAGATGACGAAGAATGAAGTAGGCGCATCAAAGAAATGCCGTATCAAATGGCTTGAGATAAAGGCAGGGATGGGAGATAAGGACGCCATAAAA
>JAYUZC010000155.1:0-6131 GCA_043752045.1 Bacteroidota bacterium
GCCGTGACCCTGAAAAAGCTACACGTGCGGCAGCAAAACATTTAAAAGACCTCTATCGCGCAATGGGTGACTGGCATCTTGCGCTCTCATGCTACAATTGCAGCATGACACGCATCAAACGTTGTATGGCAGAGACGGATGATTCAACGTATTGGGGAATCCGACCATGTATCCCGAAGGAAACACAAAACTACGTTCCGCTTTATATCGCGGCAACTGTGATCGCAATGGATCCTGCTCGTTATGGATTCACAAACATTAATTATGATAAACCTATTGAGTCTGATACTGTACGTGTCTATGAAGCAGTTGATCTGAATGCTATCGGTGCTGCATCAGGAGTGAGTGGGTTAGAAATTAAAAGTCTTAATCCCGAACTTCTTCAGCCATCAACACCACCGAAAGAACTCATTGGTGTTAACGGATATGTTGTTCGTGTGCCTGTTGGTCAGCGCGAGAAGTTCTATGCTGAATTCTCAAAGCTAACCCCGGAAGAAAAACGTCCGTGGCTGGTTCATAATGTAACCAGAGGTGAGTCACTTCGTTCTATTGCACGTACCTACGGCATTACATCCGATCAACTTGCAGACTATAACAATTTTAGCTCGAACGAACGTGTACGTTCTGGCATGAAGCTTCGTGTACCAATGTCGGTCATGGCTCCGGGTGCTGCTGTCGCTGATGGTGATAACACTTCAAAGGAATCGAACGTAACTGCGCCTGCTCCGAAGAAATCTTCAAAGCTAACACATCGCGTCAAGAAAGGCGAGACGGTTAATTCTATTGCTGCTCGTTACGGTGTGCGCTCTGCCGATGTTCGTAACTGGAATAACTTGAGTTACCGCAAAGGACTCAAGAAGGGACAGTCGCTAGCAATCTACGTTGAGCGTAATAAACCCGCTTCAAACGTTGCTTCTGTTTCTGATGGCAAAACTCACAAAGTAAAACGCGGTGAGACACTTGGCAAGATCGCTGATGAATATAGCGTATCGGTTGCAGATCTAAAGTCATGGAATGGTAGCAAGGTCTCGAAAGGTGTGAAGTCAGGTCAGACAATTCGGATAGCTGCACCGGAAAACATTGCGAAAGCTACAACAGAGCCGGAGGGACAAGCTCGCACACATAAAGTTCGTCCGGGTGAGACGATGACGAGCATCGCAAAGTCTTACGGCACTACAACCGATAAACTCGCCCAATGGAATAGCGGCAAGAATGCTTCTACACTCCAAGCCGGTGATGTTTTGAAGGTTTATGGCGAGAATAAGACCCCGTCACTTGGAGATTCGGATAAATCCGTAACGACAGCCAAGACAACCTCTCACAAGGTACGTAAAGGAGATACCTTGTTCTCTATCGCTGGTAAGTACAATATCACCGTAACTGACCTCAAAGAGGCAAATAGCATCTCCGGCAACAAGATAACGGTTGGCAGTAAACTTGTTATTCCGACGGAATAATGTGTCTAATCCCTAAAAAGGGAACCAGATACGCGAAAAAATCATTTTCACTGTGCTTAAAAATTCTCTTCCACACGCAAGGTGGGGGAGAATTTTCTTTCTTACGAATTCGCCGGCATAGCTCAGTTGGTAGAGCAGCTGATTTGTAATCAGCAGGTCATCGGTTCGAGTCCGATTGCCGGCTCCATTCAAGCTTAAAGATCAAAGCGTAAAGCTTAAAATAGGGCTTTGCGCTTTTTAGATTTTTTTAAGCTTTACAGTTTAAGCTTTAAGCTTAATCTGGGCAGATACTCAAGCGGCCAACGAGGGGAGACTGTAAATCTCCTGACATAGTCTACAGAGGTTCGAATCCTCTTCTGCCCACTTTGGAGTTATGTGAGTTTTGGGAGTTTCATGAGTTGAAGAGTTAGGTTTTATGAACTCATAAAACTCACTAAACACATAAAACTCTGAACTCGAGAATGTTCACGTAGCTCAGTTGGTAGAGCACGTCCTTGGTAAGGACGAGGTCACCGGTTCAATCCCGGTCGTGAACTCACCAAAAGAGCATTTAAGCTTTGAAGTTCGCGCTTTAGGCTTGTTTTCGCGGGAGTAACTCAGTTGGTAGAGTCACAGCCTTCCAAGCTGTTGGTCGCGAGTTCGAGTCTCGTCTCCCGCTCTCGAAAAAAAAGACATAGAAAAAAAGTTTTGTAAACGAAAGATACGACAATGAGAGATCTCATAACATTAGAATGTGCTGATTGCAAGATGCGTAATTACGCAAGCACGAAAAACAAACGCTTGCATTCAGGCCGCGTCGAGTTCAAGAAATTCTGCTCACGCTGCAATAAGCGCACGACACATAAGGAAACGAAATAAGTTTGGGCTTCAAAGCGTATTGCTTTGGGCTTTGCGCCTACGTCAGTAGCTCAATCGGTAGAGTAGCGGTCTCCAAAACCGTTGGTTGGGGGTTCGAGTCCCTCCTGACGTGCAACGAAGGATGGACGGTACTCGTACCAACCTTTAGAAAAGGAAAAATTATGGCAAATACAGTTGTTTCTACACAAACGACAGACGTTGAGAAAAAAGGCTTTGCTGCGAAAGTAGTTGGCTTTTTTACCGATGTCAATAAAGAAATGAAGAAGGTTTCGTGGCCGACACGCGAACAGCTTCAGGAAGCGACATTAGTGACGCTTGCACTGGTCGTTGTTGCATCTATTTTTGTTTTTGGCGTTGATAAGATCTTTGAGATCATACTCCGTCTGATTTACGGTATATAATCGCACCAACGAACATGACGGATCTCCAGGCAGTACAAATGAAATGGTATGCTCTTCGCTGCTTCACAGGGCAGGAGAGCAAGGTGAAGGCGTATATCGAAGATGAAGTAAAGCGCCGCGGCTTGGTAGATCGGGTGCTTGATGTCGTTATACCGAACGAGAAGGTCTATGAAGTTCGTGATGGCAAAAAGAAAGTAAAAACCAAGAGCTTTCTCCCCGGCTACATCCTCATGGAAGCCGCTCTTGATAAAAAACTTATTGACGTTATTCTGAATGTCAATGGTGTTGTAAGTTTCGTAGGTCCTTCAAAAGACCGTCCGACAGCTCTTCAGCCCGACGAGATGCGCCGCATCCTCGGTAAGGTTGAAGAGAAGAAGAACATGGAGTCTCCCGAAGTTCGGTACTACTTAGGCCAGCCGGTAAAAGTTATAGACGGACCATTCAACGGATTCCAGGCGCAGATCAAAGAAGTTAACGATGACAAGCAGAAGCTCAAAGTGGAAGTTTCTATCTTCGGCCGCAAAACACCCGTCGAGCTTGACTACGCACAGGTAGAGCCGGAATAAGAAACTATTGGGGCTGCCTCCTTAGACCTACTGTTTCTTTTTCCAAATACGTATCTTTGCCTTAGAAATATCCGAACTCATTAAGATCGCTAACGGCTGAAGCGAAGGGATATTCTCAAAGATAATAACGAGCGTCGAAGTAATCGGTACCGATAATACCATTCCCCACGGACCCCATACCCACCCCCAAAAAAGTAAGCTCACGAGAATAAGCAAAGGACTTAGGTTTAAGTTATTGCCCATTATTTTTGGAGAAAGAACACTGCCGATAAGCAGCTGTGAAAGAAGCAGAATAATGGAATAAATAATGGGAGTGCCGATTGTTTCAAACTGTAGGAATGCGACAGTGATCGGCAGAATGGCAGCCAAGATAGAACCAACGCTTGGGATAAGCATAAGTAAAAAGGTGAGGAATCCCCATAGTATTGCAAGATCAACACCAAAAAGGAATGATACAAGAGCTAAGTTAACACCACTTAAGATATTTATCAACAGCATCATTGCTGTATAGCTCCGAGTACGCGATTGAATATCGGTAAACATCTCGGTCAGACGTAATGAACGTGTAGAAGAAAATGCTCGCTGTAACTTTGAGCGGAATTGCCCGCTTCCAGCAAGAATAAAAAGCATGAACAGAAGAATAAGAGCAAAGCTGCTGATAAGACCCATTAGAGATGAAGTAATGCTCGTAATTCCTTCTCCGATCGGTAGTGACTCAAGTGAGCTTGAGACATTAAAGCCCATCACCTTTTCCTTGAGTGTCGGCGAAATTGAGCCGAACATATCCGCAATTCCGGGTTTATAGACGCTATCCCATTTCTCACCGTACTTTGGCAGTATCTCGGCGGCTGAATTGATACTAATACTTATGACAATTGCAATGCCCGTAAACATAGCCGCAACAAGAACGAGAACCAAAAGAATTGAAAAAACCATTGGTACGTTCCTTTTGCGAAGCCAATCAACAAGCGGAAGGAAGATATTCGCAAGAAAGAGCGCCGCAACAAAAGGTATAAGAGCATCACCGATCGTATGAAGCAGTACACCGGTTAAGATCACTACGATGACTGCTATCGGAATAGCGTATGTACGATTTTCTGTTTCCATAGTTCACATGTCTGTTTAAGGTAAAACAGGAGTTTCTCAAAACTACGGATGTTTTAGTACTACCAGCACAAATTCAGAAATTTCTTATTCGTTATTATGCTGAATTTTTGTATTCGTTACGAAATCATAAAGTGTTGTCCGGCGTAGGCGGTAGTAGCTTAACCAGTACTCTTTCTGCTGAAGTATCAATGATTGACGAGCTTTATCTTTTGCATCTTGAGCTAATAGGAGTTTTGTCACATCGTATTTGCCGATAAGGTACCGTTTACTTGCGAGGTCGTACTGCTTCTGTGCAATAGTATCCGCTTTCATCGAGAGCTTGAGCTGTTCACGGTTACGGAGGTATCGCTGCACTTGCGACTCTACATTATCTTCAAATACCTTTTTTTGCACGTCGAGAGAAACATCGACACGCTCCATCTCTGCTTCCGCCGCTTCAATTGCATAACTACCTTTATTCCATTGCCACAGCGGGACAGAAAAATCAAGTCGTGCAACCTGTTGGTCAAGTAGATCTTGATACGCACTTTCAATATCAGGAGCAGTTTGGTTCAAGCCAAAACTTGCAGTGACAGTTGCGTTGAACCCGTTGGATGAACGTGCTTGCTGAATTTTTCTTTCTGCAGATACACGCTGGAGTTCATAGTCCACAATATCACTCCTATTTGCACGTGCCTCGCGCAGAGCGATCTCTACTGACGGTGTGATCGTAAGCGTATCGGTCGGTGGGGTTAGCATATAGGACTCATCGGACTCGAACCCAAGTGCGACCGAAAGACTTTTTATTGCTATCTTGTAATCAAGCTCTGCATTTGCTCTGTCTGTTTGTGCATTCGCAAGTGCCAGCTCACTTTGGAGCAGGTCGTTCTCATCTATCTTCCCAACCTCGAATCTTCCACGTGAAAGGGTAAGCAGTGAATCATTGATCGTGACGTTGAGAGCTGCATTGTTGACTCGCATTTGCGCAACATACGCATCAAAGAACTTCTGTGTTATCTCAATACCTGCATCTTCTACGGCTTCATTGTATTCTTTTACAGATGCAGTATTACGAAGCTCGTTCTCCTGGTCATCCCACCGTAAGTTATTGATAGAAAATAGCGGCTGTTGAATACCGATAAGAAGCGGAGTTGAGCGCCATGTTGTGATGTTGTCAATAAGAAGACGATTCCAATTCAATCCGGATGAAACAAAGATATTCCCGCCTGAAAATAAGAGTGGCTGCGACAACGTAAGATACAGATTAGAGTTCACTTGCGATTGCTCGATGAATTTGGTTGTCCCGTCGGGCTGGATAATAGGATTGATCGTTCGAGCAAGGTCAGGTACAGTACCATCGAGTCGAAGCTGTGGCAGAAGAGAGGCATTGAAGGACTTGTATGTTAAGCGTTTGTACGTATAGCTTGCGCGAAGCATCTTGCCGCTGGGTCCTTTCGTCGTCCCGAGGGCAATACAATTGGCAAGTGTAAGCGAACGTATTTGCGACGAAGCACTAAGGCTAACGAGTAAAAGAAAAAGTGATAAGATATATTTCATTCGTATCGTAGGGATTCTATCGGGTTCTGGAGCGCGGCGCGTCGGGCAGGGATAATGCCAAAGATAAGCCCTACAGCAACAGCGACGCCAAATGAAATGATGACAGAGAAGGGTGATATGATCGTTTTGATGTCAGTGAATTGTTCTATCACAAAACTAAGCGCGACGCCAAAAATGATACCAAGCACACCACCAAATAAGCAAAG
>JAYUZC010000156.1:0-6125 GCA_043752045.1 Bacteroidota bacterium
CCGTGGAATTCTGTACTATAATATGAAGCAAGCCCCTCCTGCGTCCCAAGTGATCTTGAAAGCGGTGAGGCACATCCTATATAAAGAAGTAAGAGAAGGAATAAGAACGGGTAAAGCGTGTATCTCACTTATAGATATTCGTTCTGATTGTGACGTTTGAGATAATCGGCAATGTCTTTCACGTTCTGGGCATTCTCACGTGTCGTTACAAGTATTGCATCGCCTGAATGTACAACGATAGCATCGTTCATTCCTGATAGTACAATCAGCTCACCGCTACGCGAGAGCACGAATGAGTTTTTTGTATTACGAAGCAGCACATTCTCGCCGCTTGCTACATTATTATTCTCATCTTTTTCGGCTAATCGCCAAACCTCATCCCAGCTCCCGACATCGCTCCAGCCAAGGGCTCCGGCGCGAAGTACATATACCTTCGTCGCTTTTTCCATCACACCGTAATCTATTGAAATACCTCGAATCTTGCTGTAGGCATCTTCAAGTCGCATTTTGAAGTTCTTAGCATCGGGCTGCGGAAGTTCACCGATATGCTCTGCTATCTCATCGGTGTATTGTTTTATCTCATTCCAAATAGCATCAACACGCCAAATGAACATACCGCTATTCCAAAGGAAGTCACCAGACTCAACAAAGAGCTTTGCTGTTGTTTTATCTGGTTTCTCTGCGAATCGTTTGACACGAAACACATCACGTATTTCAAACTCTGTAAGTTGCGGCAAGTCAGCTTTTGAGGGTACACTCTCATCATCAAGCTGTAAGTATCCATAGCCGGTCTCAGGACGTGTAGGGTGGATGCCCAGCGTAATAAGTGAGCTTGTTGAATGAGCAAGCTTTGCTCCCAGATGCACAAGGCGTGCGAACTCCTGTCGGTTGCGAATCAAGTGATCGGCAGGAAGGACAACCATAATAGCATCGTCCCCACAGCGAGCACGAACTATATGCGCGGCGAGTGCTATACACGGAGCAGTATTTCTTCCTATAGGTTCTGCTATGATATTCTCTTTGGGTATTCCGACGGCTTGCTCCGCAAGTTCTTCCGCATGGTATGCACTTGTGATAATAAGAGTATCTTCAAGTTTAGCGAAATCCGTAATACGCTCAAGAGTAAGCTCAAGCAATGATTTCTCTTTATCTACAACGCGAAGCAGCTGCTTCGGGCGTTTCATACGGCTCTCGGGCCAGAACCTCGTCCCGACACCACCTGCAATAATAACCGGACAGATCTTCATGTTAATTTTTTACTAATCTCGGCACACGCGCCGTAATGTTTGTTAGTATCTCGTACGGTATTGTGCCTATCTTCGATGCAAGAGTCCAAGCATCAAGCGTGGCATCTTCTTCTGATAGCAAAATTACCTCTTCGCCGATACGCACCTGGTCATTTCCCGTTTCAATCAGAATCTGATCCATACAGATTGTACCACGAACAGGGTATTGTTTCCCATTAATGAATGCGTTCGTCTTATTCGTCAGAAGTCTTGGGTAGCCATCACCGTAGCCCGCAGGGACTGTTGCTATGTTTGTATCATGGTCTGCATTCCAACGTAAGTTATAACTTATCCCCTCATCTTTGGTGATACGTTTTGTAAACGCCACCGCGCTTGTTAACTCAAGTACTGGTTTAAGACTGCCTTTATATTCGTTTTGTAATTCGAGTGACGGCGCATATCCATAGAGCATAATGCCCGGACGTACCATATCAAGAGCAGTTTCTTTGCCTCGTTGAAGTATCGCGCCGGAATTCGCATCATGTGCGATCGGGACAACAATACCTGACTTTCTCACTTCATTAACTACATCTTGAAAGAGTATGTGCTGACGGTCGAAGAACGCAGAGCCAATCTCATCACTTGTTGCAAAATGAGTTGAGATGCCTATGAATTCAATATTATCCGACTCCGCAGCGATGTTACGAGCAAAGGAAAGTGCATCATGTGGCTCAACACCGACGCGGCGCATGCCGGTATCAACTTTAAGATGAACTTTCGCTTTTTTCCCGAGTGCCTTTGATCGTGCAGCTATCACATCAAGCAAATGTTTATCGCAAAGTGTGAATTCAAGGTCGTTCTCAATGAAAGCATCCACTTCATCTTCAAGTGCAGTTGTAAGGACGAGGATCGGTAGTTGTGTGAGTCTTCGAAGCGCAACGCCTTCTTCTTCGGTTGCAACGCCGAAGTACCCGACCTCTCCGCTTGCTTCTGATGCTTTGGTGATTATCTCAAGCCCGTGTCCGTATGCATTTGCCTTCACGACAGCCATTATTAACGGCTTCGCCCCAATAAGTGAGCGGACGTAGCGAACGTTCGAGAGAAAGTTATCGGTATGAATAAGAGCGCGAGTAGGGCGCATGAATAGAAAAATTTTGCTTGATGTAGAACATCAAGTACTTATGAAAGAATTAAAATATTCTCTCTCACCTCTTAAAAAACTCTAATCGCATTTTTGCATTCCCATAATCTTGTGCGGCGTTTGTTTGGGTAAGGTTGAGCGGAGAGCCAAGCAGTACTGCCTTCTCGAATGCACTCGTTGCATCAAACTTCTTTCCCTCGACGAGGAAGAACTCTCCAATTCGATTATAGATAATGACCTTCAGTGTGTCACTCGCTACACGTGTTTCTATCAGACCAAATGCCTGTTCATACTTTTTGCTTTTAAGATAATGAAAAAGAAGATTTGTCATTACATCAGTATTTGCTGAGTCAAGCTCAAGGGCTTTCTCCCAGTATTTTGCTGCCGCTTTATGTTCGTTGAGCATCGAGAGCATCGCAGCCATCTGCGCTAATCTATCAGGAGCAGCATCGGGGACTTTTATAGTATCTGGTTCACTCGCTATCGGTGGTAAAAGAGTGATTGTCGGCTTATTTCTTTCGATTATCTCTTGTATTGGGTCTTTAGATACTATAGCTGGGTCTGGCTGCATTGCCATCACTAATGCAATACTGATTAGCCCAACAATAATAATTAGTGCTCCATAGAACTTACCTCGTGAGAACTTTGGTGCTGGATACATTGATGTATGAGGGGGAGTCCGAGGTTCTGCAAAATTTGTATCCCCCCATTTCTTGCGCAGGCGTTCGAGATTATCCTGTGAAAGAGTATCCTGAAGATTTAATAGATGGATGTATTCATTGCGAGTATCTTCCTCGAAGAGTACTTCTTTTGCTCGGTTGAGATCCTGCATGATGCGCTGCGCCGATTCGCTCCCGATATTTGCATCGGGATGCCAACGCTTCGCCATCCGGCGATATGCTTCTTTTATCTCGTCCTCGCTCGCCGAACGAGAGATACCAAGTATGGAATAGTAATCTTTCACTATACTACTAACAGCAATCTATGATAAGGTAGTTTATAGACAAACAAAGCGGACATTACTGCCCGCTTCATCTGATAGTAATGAGAGAAAACTTGTATTAGCTTTTGGCGACCTTCAAGCGTGCCTGTGCCGCATCAAGCTCGATATGGAACTGCTCGTTGGTGAAGCCCTCTTCGTGGTCGGCATAACGTTGGCGGAGGCGTTCGATGGCAGTTTCAGCATCCGCTACGTTAATATCGGTTGAATGCTCGGCAGTATCGGCAAGGACGGTGCCTGCATTATCGTGCAATTCCAAAAATCCGCCACTAACGTAGTAATGCTCTTCCGCGCCGCTGGACTCCTTGAATCGGAGCAAGCCGGGCTGCAATTTGCTTACAATAGCTGCGTGATTAAAGAGGACCTGAAACGGTCCGAGTACGCCGGGAGCAGTAAAATCATCAACCGTCCCCTGATAGACGGTCTTCTGCGGCGTTACGATCTTGAGTTCAATGGTTTTTGCCATAAGTGGGCGTTAAAACACGAGTCTCGGAAATTTAGTGTCATACTTGGTGGTAACGAAAACAGTCGGTCAAATGGTCATTGACCATCCCCGTTGCCTGCATGTGGGCATACATTATGGTCGAGCCGCAGAACTTGAAGCCGCGCTTTTTCATATCCTTGCTCATCGCATCGGATTCTTTTGAGGTCGGCTGGATGTCTTTGAGAGTCTTACGCTTGTTGGTAATGACTTTCCCGTCAGTGAACTGCCAGATGTATTTATCGAAGCTACCGAATTCCTCTTGCACTTCAAGAAATGCTTTCGCATTCGTGACGGCAGCGTTGACTTTCAGTTTGTTACGGATGATAGAAGGGTCTTGCAGAAGTTTTTCAATGCGCTTCTCGGTAAATCGCACAACCTTCTCGGGGTCGAAGCCAGCAAATGCTGTTCTGTATCCTTCGCGCTTACGGAGAATGGTCAGCCACGATAACCCCGCTTGTGCTCCTTCTAAAACAAGAAACTCAAAGAGCTTCCTATCATCATGTACAGGTAGACCCCACTCTTCATCATGATAGGTGATATAAAGCGGATCAGATAGACACCACCCGCAGCGATGGATTTCGTTATTCATAGAAATAGGTGCTCATTGATTGCACCTTTAATATACAAACTTTACATCTTCACCACTCTGACATCATGTAATCCATCTATTGCGGCGATAGCAGTAAGTGAGTTTGGCGGGACTTCATTATCCACGCTGATGATGGTTACCGCATCTTCGCCCGGGGCTTTGCGTCCGTTGGTAAGGCCTGCTATGTTCACGCCGTCATTGCCAAGTATCGTACTGACCTTACCGAGTACACCCGGAACATCGCAATTAAAGAAGAGGATAAGATTCCCTGATGGGGCAACGTCAACACGATAGCCATTAATATCTACAATACGCGCTTCGCCTAACCCAGTAAGCATGCCTGATACTGTTATTGTAGTATCAGACGATAGAAGCGAGAGAGTCAGAAGATTCGTATACTCCGATGTATCGCTCGTTTTTGATTCGGTTACTTCGATGCCGCGCTCTTTGGCAATGAGCATTGCATTGACAAAGTTAATGCGTTCGGGTGTTGCCTTTTCCAAGAGTGTCTTGAGCATGACAAGCGTCAATGCCTGCGTTTTCTTTGTCGCAACTTCACCGCTATAACTAATACGGACATTCTGAATTCTTTCATCACCGGCAAGTTGTTGGGCAAAGCCGGCAAGTTTTTCGGAGAGTTCATAGTATGGCTTAAGTTCGCGCCACTCGGCTATATCAATAGCAGGGATGTTAGCGGCATTCGATATTGTGCCTCCCTTGAGTGCATCAATGATCTGATAGGCAAGAGCGATAGCAACATTCACCTGCGCTTCTTCCGTGCTTGCGCCGAGATGCGGTGTCGTGATAACGTTATCAAAACCGAGAAGCGGAGAATCTTTCGGCGGCTCAACTTCAAATACGTCGAGCGCAACACCTCCTATGTGACCTGAACCGACTGCATCAGCAAGAGCCGCTTCATCATAGATACCACCGCGTGCAACATTCACGAGTCGCACACCTTTTTTCATCATCGCAAGTTCTTTCGCGCCTATAAGATGAGCGGTATCTTTCGTCTTCGGTGCATGAGGCGTGATAAAATCAGAAGTTTTTAGAAGTTCTTCGAGCGAGACTATCTCTACTCCGAGTGAATTTGCTTTCTCCGGTGATGCGAATGGGTCATATGCAACGAGCTTCATCCCAAAACTTCTCGCGCGTTTTGCAACTTCGCTTCCGATACGACCAAGACCAATTATGCCGAGCGTCTTGCCATGGAGTTCAACACCCATAAACTTCGACCGCTCCCATTTGCCTGACTTCATCGAAGCATTTGCTTGCGGGATGTTCCGAGCAAGCGAGAGAATCATTGCAACGGTATGCTCTGCGGCAGAGATGGTATTCCCGTCGGGTGTATTCATCACGATGATACCGGCGCGTGTCGCAGCAGGAATATCAACGTTATCAAGCCCAACACCGGCGCGGCCAACGACCTTCAGTTTTGAAGCTGAAATGATAATCTCAGAAGTAACCTGCGTATCACTTCGGACAATGAGAGCATCATAATCGGCGATGATCGCTTTCAATTCACCCGGCTTCAATCCAAGTTTTACATCAACCTGAAAATCTGCATCTTTTGCAAAGACATCAATACCCTCTTGGGATAGTTTATCTGATATGAGAATTTTATACATTCAATAACTTAGAAGTTATTTTTTCAAAAATACATCTTGTGCCTTAGATACCCCTGC
>JAYUZC010000157.1:0-2312 GCA_043752045.1 Bacteroidota bacterium
CCACCGAAGCACGACAAGAACTTCCCTTTCAGCCCGAGCCGTGAGCCATAAAAGAGCGTGTTATACACATCACCTGCAAAGGACTGGATATACCTATCCCCTTCCTCGCGAGTGAACTCAACAAGGCATTCGCCGATGCTTAGGATGTCGAATTGTTTTGACAATTTACCGATGTTTATAGCCCTGTCATTGCGAGGAACGACCGAAGGGAGTGACGAAGCAATCTAAAATCTCGAATGAAGTCTGTAGTTCAAAAGTTTAGATTGCTTTGTTCGGCTAAAGCCACTCCTCGCAATGACACGTTTGTATATAACAAGAAAAAAAAGCCCGTAGTATAACTACGGGCTTTCAAATAAGAATTCACTTTCTGCTTACGCCTCAACGAGATACTTCTCGGCAGCTTGCTTGAAAAGCTCGACAAGATCGAGTTGTTCCCAGCTGAACTCATTGCGTCCGAAGTGTCCGTACGCCGCTGTTGCCTGATAGATAGGGCGGCGAAGGTCAAGGCGTGTGATGATACCCTTTGGGGTAAGGTCAACATTGTTCATGACGATCTCTGAAAGTTCATCATCGCCAATCGTGCCTGTGCCATGCGTTGTAACGTTTATCGACACGGGCTGTGCTACGCCGATAGCGTATGCCACCTGAACGGTACACTCATCAGCTAAGCCAGCCGCTACGATGTTCTTGGCAACGTGGCGAGCTGCATACGCAGCCGAGCGGTCAACCTTCGACGGGTCTTTGCCCGAGAATGCTCCGCCGCCGTGTGGTGCTCTGCCGCCGTAGGTATCAACGATGATCTTACGTCCTGTAAGACCAGTATCGCCGTGCGGCCCACCAATCTCGAAGTTGCCTGTCGGATTTACGTGCAGGATAATTTCATCATTCAAAAGATTGGCTGGTATTACACGAGGAAGCAGATGCTTCTTTACGTCAGCTTTGATAGTATCCATCGAAACACCCGGGTCATGTTGTGTCGAGACAACGATCGTGTGGATACGCTTTATCTCGCGTCCTTCATACTCAATCGTTACCTGACTCTTTGCATCAGGACGGAGGTAAGGCATCAAGTTCGACTCATTGCGACGAATGTTCGCAAGTTCTTGAACCAGTTTATGCGAAAAGACGAGCGTAGCCGGCATATACTCCGGTGTCTCGTTCGATGCATAACCGAACATCATTCCCTGATCGCCTGCACCGCCTGTATCAACACCCATTGCGATATCAGCAGACTGCGAATGAATAGCATTGAGCACACCGCAAGAATTACCGTCGAACATATACTCTGCTTTGGTATAACCGATACGGTTAATAACAGAGCGGGCAATCTGTTGGAGATCAATATATGCTTTTGTTGTAACTTCACCACCGATAACAGCAAGTCCCGTCGTAACGAAGGTCTCACATGCAACGCGGGAGTTTGGGTCTTGCGTAAGCAATGCGTCAAGCACTGCATCGGATATTTGATCTGCTACTTTATCGGGATGTCCTTCAGATACGGACTCTGATGTAAAAAGATATGACATGTATAGTTGGTTACGAGTTACTTAATGAAAATCTATCTCCGAAGAGTCACCGGCATTCACGCGCTTAAAGTTACCACGAACGTTACCGTTATTGCCGACAATTGAGTTGTCTAAAAGAACAGAGTTTGCAAAAGATTCGTCGCCAATAATACTATTACGAATGATAGAATCTGCGACAGTCGCTCCGGCACCGATGGTTGCGTACGGACCGATGATAGAATTTGTTATCTGCGCATCAGGTGCAATAAAGACAGGTGGAATCACAACTACACCGCGTATCTCACGACTGGTCGTCTTCTGGTCAAGCAAGTGTCTATTCGTTGAGAGAAGTGTTTCTGGCTTACCACAATCGTACCAACCGTCAACAGTGAAGGTCGAGAACTTCTCGCCTTTATCTATCATCGCTTGAAGTGCATCGGTAAGTTGATACTCCCCTTTTGTGCGGCGGTCGTTGGTGATGTTATCATCAAGACATGCAAGAAGAAGTTCGGGATTCTTGATAAAGTACAGACCGACGACAGCAAGGTTCGATGTCGGATTCTCCGGCTTCTCGATAAGCTTTGTGATAAGTCCTGCCGTTACTTCCGCAACGCCGAAACGACGCGGATCGTCAACATACTTCACGCCGAGTGAGCTGACCTGTGAGTTTATCACAGGAGCAAGATCTACGTCGTAGATAGTATCACCTAAGATAATAAGTAGCGGCTCACCTTTTTTGGGGAAAGATTTTCGTGCTGTCCAGATAGAATGCCCAAGCCCGAGCAGTTCATCTTGCGTAACAAAATC
>JAYUZC010000158.1:0-2311 GCA_043752045.1 Bacteroidota bacterium
GGTTCGCCCGCAACAACTGCACTCGTATGTGGTAGATGTTCTCATTGTAACCTAGGGAATTGTTGTTATTCCGAATTTCCTACTCATTCCGTTGTTAGCGGAATAACTTCAATCAACGCTTGTAATTCAAAAACAACCATTGAAACGGAAGTTTGGGAAACGGCAATATCAATGCCGCGAATATCAGAAAAGCATAGAGATGTTCCATATAGTAGAATTACATTGATATTCCGAATTTATTAGGAGCAGGGAGACTTTATCTCCCATCGTTTCAGCTTGGAATGAAACCGATCAATTTCCCCGCATAATATACTTTTAGCATACTCTTATCTTCAGGGCAAGTCATGAAACAGAATTCATCAATATACGATAGTTGCTCGCGGGAAAAGTGTTGCAAAGATTGATCGAATAAAGAAGTATAGGGAACCTCCTTTGATTCTCCGTCGTCAAGGGCTTTTTCTTTGCTTGAATCAAGAGACATGAATTGTTCGAGGTTCATCTTTTATTCCCTGCCTTCAGCCTACGGAATATGAAGGATTCCGAATTTCTTTGAGATCCGGGGGACTTTACCCCCAACCATTATTCCCCCGTATCTGAAGCTTCCGGCTCCTCTTCGTCACGAAACGTACCATCTGACCAATGATAGATCGAGCTGTAGAAAACCAATTGACCATCATTGTCAAGGTCATATTGATCAAAAGAAAACTTGAATTCCTTCAACTCATCCTTGGTATAGATTTTCATGATTCGTTTC
This sequence comes from Bacteroidota bacterium, assembly GCA_043752045.1. Classification (GTDB taxonomy): domain Bacteria; phylum Bacteroidota; class Ignavibacteria; order Palsa-1295; family Palsa-1295; genus DATDEW01. The sequence goes on from JAYUZC010000158.1 coordinate 755, forward strand.
CCTTCAATACTGGAATCGTGAGGTAATCCGAATTTCTTCAATGCTGAAAGAAAAGGGGAAAGAACCTAATCTTTCCCCCGACCTTCAGCTCTTGCCCATAACCTTCATCATCGTCACCAACGATACCGCCAGAATTGCCATCATGTAAGTGATTCCAAAACCACCGACCACAACCACAATTCCCAAAACTTGCGGGAAGTATGCGGGAACCAACTGTGCCATCCCGAAAAGAGCAAAGAGAACAAACGCAATCTTGAACAGGGTTTTCATCTTTTAGTTCCTACCTTCAACCTACAGATAGTGTAGCGTTCCGAATTTCAATACCGTGGCGAAAGAAGGGGAAGATAACTCCTCCCCTCGGTTCAATGATTGTGTAGGTAATTCACCGCATATCTTGTAGCGAAGTCAAAATCAGCACAATATACTTTATGACCGCCAAGCTCAACAACGAAAACTGCGGTATTCTCACCAGGAAACATCGTTCGTTCAATACTTCCTTTGACTTCATTGTCAACCAGAATATTGATGTAGCCGGGAAGATTGTCCGATGCTGCTTTGAATTCAATCATGGTGAATCTCCTTGGTAGGTTTCGTTCCCTACAACCTTGGGATAATGAGAGGTTCCGAATTTCTAAACTGTACCAATATACAGGCTCCCTATGGAAACCTGTATATGAACATGGCACGATTTTGGGTCCCGATTACCTTTATCCCTTACTTTACTTCCTTTGCCGACGCTTTCTTGCTTTCAATCCGAAAAAACATCACAACCGCACATCCAAGAATGACTGCACTCATGTTGCTATCAGCTCCCTCAATACAGGGAATAGCATTGATTCCGAATTTCATTCTTTAGGGCGAGGGATAAACGCAGCCGAGTCCCCAAATTCGGAACAACCAATAAATACACGCGTATTTGCGTAGTCATATAAGTATCATATACTGAAATTCGGAATCAGTCAAATCACAGGGCACGAAAAAAGGGACGACGGTTTCCCGCCATCCCTCTATAGTTTTACAGCTTCGACGCTGCACCGCTAACAATCCGGCGATTCAGCAAAACCCCCGTAGCAGAAAGAGCCTTCGCGTCAAGAACAATTCCGCTTCGCATAAGCTCCCGACCCTTGCCTGAACGCTCCCCGCGGTGCGACCATTCAATTCGTGCACTCTGTACACTTTTGCTTGACACTTCAACCGAAGGTGCAGCGTTCTCCTCGGCACCTTCGAGCGTTGCAAGGAAGCTCGAAACCCTAACATAATCCTTATGAAGTGCGTTGCGAAGCAACGTCAGGATATGATGCTCGCGATTGCCGTCAGTACCAGCAACCTTGAAAAAGGATTCCAGCGAAGAAAGAAGATTGTCAGACTTCGCTGACATCGGTGCCGAGGCAATGCTTTCCACCAGAAAGATGGTTCGCTGAATGATTGCCTTGCGAGCAACCTCGTCTCGCGTGGACTTCTCACCCATCCGGGGCATACCAGGAACCCAACCACCACCAGCAAGCATCGAAGAAGCAACGAGAGAGATGGTGCGATTCATACCGAATGATGACATGG
>JAYUZC010000159.1:0-2308 GCA_043752045.1 Bacteroidota bacterium
TACAAGTTTATAGGTAGCCGTAAAGTTATTACCAGATGTCAGTACTCTCATGCCAATAAATGAAGCGGTAAGATTGTAACTAAGTGCCTGACGGATATGTGGATCTCCGCACAAATCAGGCGACGTAATTGTAAGCGTATCATTGAAAGCATCAAAGCATAGATCATTCCCAGGTGCAGAGCTTGAGATGACGACATCACCTATCGCTTGCTTTGTCACATAATAGCGAAGCGGTACTTTTACTCGGGCTATATCAGTATCAGTTATTGGGACAGAAGATGACAGCTGTAAACGATAAGTATTATCCTGATCATTAAAGACAATGTTGCCGTTTACGTTACCGGATGTTTGCAAAGCGAGGTTTAACTTCGCAAGATCGATGTCGGCAATGTCATCAGGGAAGAAACGGAATACATAATCAATTACGAAAAGTCCCATTGTATTGAGCTTCGTATCAGCTTTTAGCGAAAGCGAATCAGTATAATCGAGTGGTGTTTGTGTGATGCTTGCTGTCGCAAGAGGCAGAATAGCTCTTACGTATGTAATTCTCACGGTATCTCGAATCACCACATGTCCGCTAATGAGATACTCAATAATTGCAGAGTCCGTGCTGCGGCTCTTCCCGTCAGGTACATATACTACCTGTAGTTGTGTGGATGATAAAGGTGCAAATACCAGTGGAAACAATGTACTACTTGATATGTGAACGTTAGGATTATCAATACGAACCGAATCTATTGTCAGAGGGAAAGAACCTGTATCTGATACTGTAACAGAAAGAGAGTCCGATAACATAGTGCTACACTCAATCCTTAGTACAGAATCAACTCGAGAAGTCAAACCATCAGGCAGCACAATCGCCTTGAGCGAAACTTCCCTATACCTCCCGCCGGATGCATTGCTTTTTGCTATTGCGCCGAGCGCATCAACTACAAGACCAACTGAAGTAGCTTTAAAACGTATATCAACTCGCACGGTCTTATTTGGGGCGATAAATTGCGGTACCGAAGGTAAAGTTAGGACTGTAAAGATAGTCGGTGGGATAACTTCTTCAAGCTCGACGGGAGCGTTTCCTTCGCTTTGCAAATACACAAATGTATCAACAACTTCTCCGAGACTGCGAACACCAATATCAATAAGATCAGTTGAAAACGAAAGTTCGGGAAATCCTATTTCTCCGCGGAAGTTGCAGCGAAGATCACCGCTTACTTTTCCGAATGCTACGCTTGAACCTGTAACAACTCCCGAAGGAGTCGTAGCAAAGAACCGCACACCAATTACAAGTGAATCATTTGGTCCTATCATTTCAGGGAATGCAAATAAGTCATCTTTTGGATATGTCTCGAAAAATATACCGCCATTGTCATTTTGGACCAGTAGGTCGAAGATGTCGATACTATCAATCCCCGCTCCATAAATGTTGTACGATGACTCTACTGTGTCCCCAAGAGGTACTTTTCCAAAGTCAATAAAATCTGGATTGACGCGAATATCGGGTTGTGTTGATGTAACATCGCCAATAAGCAGTACATCTTTTATCACGGAAGACGTTTCTACCTTTAGCAGAGCTGTCCGTCGGTTATTATTCGATGGTGCAAATCGGAGCAAAATATTTCTCCACTCACCTGGGGCTAAGATGAAGGCAGTAGGTGCTGACAGCGTTACGAATTCACCAACAAATGCATTCTGTGGTTGGATAGTGATCGAGAGGATTTCGAGTGGATCAACCCCGATGTTTTCGACACGGAGCATTGCATCACGTGAAAATCCAATTTTTACATTTGAAAATAGAATAGTGTCAGCGCTTGTTTTGAGCTGGGCAAAACAAGCTGACGAAATCAGAAAGAGTAATATGAAAGAAACGATTCTCACAAAGCATAATAGAATCTACTATATAAATGCTTTTGAGCGAGAAAAGTTACGGCAACATAGTCCTATATCGTTGATAGTTTTCCCGATTGAGGGTTGTTTCCGTCGGAGGAGCCAGTTTTTCCTTCTTTTCGAGTGCTTCGATAGCCGCCAAACGATCTTCCGAAGGTGGATGAGTGAGAAATAGCTTTTCAAGATCGCTTGTCCGCCCAGTCTTTTGGAGTGTCTTCCTCATAAAGTATTTTATTGCACCCGGATGCCAGGGCTTGCCGGGAATTGAATTGAGGGCGTAAAATGAATTTTGGTCAGCGTCTCTTTCATCATCTCTACTAAACTTTAAGAAGACAAGATTACTGCCGATATTTGATGCGATCTGTACCCATGCCGGAGAGGTCTCGCCGAGCAAGACCCCTGCAATGGTCTGTATGCCATATTGTTT
>JAYUZC010000160.1:0-2303 GCA_043752045.1 Bacteroidota bacterium
GTTTTATGATGAACTGCTTCGGACAAAACACATACGCGACGCAGCACTTATTATGAAACCCTCGACTTTTTTCGAGAAGGTTGATGAATTTCAGGACTATGAATATCGCACAGCGCTACAAGAATATAATAACCGTAAAGGGAATAAACTTGACCTCAACGGGTTAATTATTTCAGAGACGAGAGAGGTGAAAAAATCGTTTTTCGAGAAGATAGTTGGGAAATAACATTTGTCAAAGAGCGCATACATAGAATCGGTACAAAAAACTTTCAGCATAGAGCGCAATGCACTTGATGCAACGCTTTCTGGTCTTGATGAGAACGAGTTTTCTCACGCATGTGAGTTGATACTTACTCGTAAGGGGAGAGTTGTTGTAACAGGCATAGGTAAATCCGGGCATGTCGGGCGCAAGGTAGCATCTACGCTTTCCTCGACCGGCACACCATCACTTTTTCTCCATGCAGGTGAAGCAGCACATGGTGATCTTGGGTTTATTGATAGCGAAGATACCGTTATAATGCTTTCGAAGAGCGGCGAGTCTGATGAACTTGCTGCAATTCTTCCCGCACTCGCATCAAAGCATGTTCCTATCATAGCGATCACTGCAAATACAAACTCACGCTTAGCCAAAGCAGCGAGTACTTCCGGTGGCGCATTGCTTCTGATAACGATTCCAGAAGAAGCATGTCCGCATGATCTTGCACCAACATCATCAACCACAGCGCAGCTTGTACTCGGCGATGCCCTTGCAATTGCACTGCTCGAAGCTCGAAAGTTTTCAAGTGATGATTTTGCGAGACTCCACCCTGCTGGTGCGCTTGGACGTAAACTTACGTTTACTGTTCGTGACCTAATGGTGAGCGGAGAAGATATACCAAAAGTGTTTGCAGAGACTCCGCTTAGTGAGGTAATGCATGTTATCTCAAGTAAACGTATTGGAGCAACGTGTGTAGTTGATAATGATGAGGTGCTTCTTGGTATTATCACCGACGGTGATCTTCGCCGATACCTGCAATCACAAAAAGTAATTGATATTACATCCGTCAAAGCAGAAGAGCTTATGACGAAAGAACCCAAGACGATCACCTCCGAAATACTCGCTATTGATGCACTCCACATCATGCAAGATATGGGGAGAAAGGTCATGCACCTACCTGTGGTCAGTGGTGGCGGTAAGGTTGAGGGTGTAATACATATTCATGATATAGTAAAGGCGGGGATCGCCGAAGCATGAAGACCCTGCTCGTAGCTTGTATCTTTCTTCTTAGTATCGTCCTCATTTCCTGTGAAGGCGAAGAAGTACGACCGGACATGCTGCCTGTTGCAATCGCAAAGGAAGTCCCGACGCAAACAAGCTGGAATGCACGTCTTTCATTTTCGACAGACGGTGTTGTTAGAGGTGTACTCTCTGCGCGACGTGTGCGAGTATATGAATTAGAACGTAAGACTGTCCTCGATAGCAACCTCAAAGTTGACTTTTTCGGTGCTGACAGCAAACATACAAGCGTCTTGACGGCTTCATGGGCGCGTATTAACGATGCATCGAAAGATATGACCGCTTTTGATAGTGTACAAGTACGCAGTGATAATGGTGTTCTTGTCGAGACAGATTCACTTGTTTGGGAGAATCAAACTCGAATGGTACGCTCCGATGCCTTCGTTCGTATTACAGAAAAGAACGGACGTATTACAACCGGGATGGGCTTTGAGAGCGATCAAGATCTTATTAGCTATCGTATTTTGCGTCCAGTCATAACGGCACCCTCTTCAGCATTTGGCAATTCCAATGCATCACCAACGTTCAACTATTCTCCTCAAGCACCCATCGGTACGATGAATTCGCCGTCGGCTCCTATAGGGAAGGACTCTGTAAAATGATTTTCATTTTTCATGGTGTAATTTTGGTATTTTTGCACCCCAACACTGACCCCTCAACCCACGGAGAATGTCGAAGATATTAGCAGAATTAAATGAAGCGCAGCTCAAAGCCGTCCTTGAATCAGACGGCCCGTCGCTCGTTATTGCCGGTGCTGGCTCCGGCAAAACTCGTGTCCTGACAACACGCGTTGCATATCTGCTTGACCAAGGTATACGTCCGTGGGAGATACTGGTCTTGACGTTTACAAACAAAGCGTCCGGTGAAATGAAAGACCGGGTCGCAAAACTTCTTGGTGAAGATTATGTGAAAGAACTTTGGATGGGCACGTTCCACTCTGTCTTCGCGCGTATTCTTCGTCGCAACGCAGAGCATATCGGCTATACGCGAAGCTTCACGATCTATGATAGCGATGACTCGCTTTCTC
>JAYUZC010000161.1:0-2296 GCA_043752045.1 Bacteroidota bacterium
TCCATACCACCAAACCCCCATACGACCAAACTCCGAATCCCCGTGGGAGTGCACACTTACTTCCTAATAAAATCAATGGGTTACAGACCAAAATCCGATGTTCAGACCTTTGAGAAAAGACGTTTTGAGAGGTCGGTTTCGAGGAGTCCGTCGGGGTCGAGAGAGGACTTGAGCTTCTTCAATTTTGCTATTACTTCTTCGCCGAGATAGGAGAGATCTTCCGAGCGGAGCGTTGCATCTTTTGCAAAGTAGAACCTTCCACCGCCGGCGAGGACGATGTCATTTAATTTATGGCAGAGTTTCCAAAGACGCTCTCTGTTCTTATTTGTCACTTTGAAATCCAGCGCTAATGAATATCCGTCAAGAGCATGGCTGATGAGAAATTTATCGGGGCGGTGTCGTTTGAAAACGGCGAGATAAGGCACAAGCTTCTCGGCTTGACATAGCTCAAGCTGTTTGCGATAGACTTCTTCTGCTGTTTCCTTTGGCAAGAACGATTGATACTGTATCAATCCACCTTTGCCATAAGACTTTTTCCAGCCCGGTACATAATCAAGCAGAAATGCGAACGCCGCATGGGATTGCTTGTAGCTCTTTGGCAAAAATGGTATCTTCGAGCTGAACATTTTTGCAAAATTGGTCAGACGCATCCCAACGTTATTCACGAATGGCTTCATCACGATCCACATTGCTGACTTCGGGAAAAACCCAAGTATCATATCGGGGAGCATCTGATTCTCGACGCGAAGAGTCTGGGCGGCACGGCTATCTTCGCCTTCTCCGAGATAATTCGCTTGATGCACAACAGCTCTGCCGAGTTGCTTACCCGATGCAAAAGCATCTATCCACCCGACAAGGTAATCGCTTCCTTCAATATGTTTATTGTATATTTCAAAAAGACCATGCAGATCACTTGCAACCAACACTTTTATATCAAGCAGACCTGAATAGACCTTCTTCATCTTCAATGTGATGCTCGTAAAACACCCAAGCATCCCGAAACTCGATATTGCACTGTAGAAGAGTTCGGGATCATCTTCTCTGGTTACGTTATGAAGCTCTCCGTCGGGGGAGAGAAATCCAAAAGAGAGAACATGATCGCCGATAGGACCGGAATGAAAATTATTTTTACCATGAATATTCATCCCCAAACATCCTGCAAGTGTCGGGTACATCGTCCCCGGTACGACAGCGGGCCACCAACCATCGGCAATGCAATACTTCCAGAGCTGCTCTATCGTTACGCCCGGTTCGCAGGTGATGATACCGGTATTCGGGTCCCACGAAAGGATGCGGTTCATCCTCGTTATCTCAAGGACGATACTCTCCGCGCCGAGCGATGCATCACCATAACTTCTGCCCGCGCCGCGAAGCGTTACTTTTCTTCGGGTTTCTTTTGCGAGTTGAAATACTTCTTTGATGCCATCAACTGTCGTCGGACGAAAAACGTATCCGACGCTCTCGACCGCTCCGCCCCAACCGACGAGCCGTTCAAGACGATCTGCTGGGATGATAGGCATCAAAAGTTTAGGCGACGGAAGATAAATGATGGAATAAGGTGAATGATCATAGAAATGATGCGCCACTTACCCGGTACATATTTTACGATTGCGCCTTTTGCAGCAGCGCCAATCGTTTGTCGGGCACACTCTTCGGCAGTGATAAGTCCCGGAGTATTCGGCAATCCTTTGGTCATTGCAGTATCAACAAGTCCCGGCTTGATGGTCGTGACCTTTACGCCATACTGCGAGAGACGATTGCGAAGAGATTCAAGATATGTTGAGAAAGCTGCCTTCGAGGTATAATAAGCAGGTGTCCCACGTCTGCCGCGTTCACCCGCTATGCTTGAGATTCCAACGATAGAACCGCCGCCGACATTCTGAAAACGCATCGCCGCTTCATTGAGCCATGCTATCGCTCCGTTGAGGTTTGTATCTATCATCAGTTTATCTTTTGCGAAGTTATACTCGTCTGACCCGACCTTTGGCATTGCACCGGAGTTATAGATGATGAGGTCAAGCCCGCCAAGGTCTTTGGTGATTCGTTGGAATAGCTCGGGGATAGTATCGTAGTCGGTTACATCATGAGTATAAGTCAGAAACCGCAACCCGCTACCCGAACCCCGCGAGCCAATCTCCGTTGCAGCTTTCGCAACTCGCTCCAACTCTTCAGTACGACGCCCCAAGAGTGCCACAGAGACGCCGCGGCGTGCCAATTCATAGGTAAGCTCCTCGCCAATGCCGCTCGAAGCCCCAACGACAATAGCATATTTCCATTTTGTTTGCATAGGGGATGA
>JAYUZC010000162.1:0-2296 GCA_043752045.1 Bacteroidota bacterium
TGCGCTGTTGCAGCACGCGGGAGGGCTTGCAAGAGACGTGCATTATCAGTATAGTAGTTACGTTTCTTGTAATTGGCATCGCGCCAGTTTATTTTCGGAAGCGGAACATCAAGGAATGTATCCCGCTCGACAAGCCGGAATGCTACTCCGGCAGCAATCGACTTGAACGACGGAGCGAATAACGGGTCCCGTTCGCTTACAGATTCTGTCGTGAGAAATATAGGTCTATCCTGATTATTGCGGATGAGCGCTTCAGTGAAATTGCTATATGTGATACCAATTGACATAGCATCAAACTCACTACCTTTATCAAATGCAATAAGGTGTGGCATGAATGCGTCCAACTCTTTACGGGCATTTGCAAGCATCTTTGGCGCAATGAGTTCGAGATGCTTGTAGTACCAAGGTCTATCACGAAGAAGTGCGACATCAATGACGGTAATATCAGGTCTAACTTTCTCGACGAACTGATGATATAATGACCCGCTCACCCAGAAATCCCATGCGCTTGAGATGACTATAGCATCCTTCGGCAAGTTCTGCAACATATTCATCGTAAAATCATCAACCATGTGGTTGCCTGATTCGTCGTTATTCTGATAAATGTTGAGTATCTGAAACCCTCCACAGAGTGGAGCAAACCAGATGAGTATATATGCGATACTAAATATCTTTTTTGTAAATTTCGAATCAAGGACTGCCCGCAATGATAACCCCGATGTTCCAAAAATGGCAAATGCGATGTATGCAAGGATGAAATATGAATCAATATCGTGAATATCATAGTTGATCCCGTAGAAAATACAACTAAAAAACAGTAACATTGTGAATGCGAGTATATTTACACGTTGTATTGAACGCATTGTAAATAAATGGATACAGCCGAGAATGGCAAATATCACAATGAACCATGAGAATTCACTCGGCAATCCACTCCAAAACTCCCCAAACTGTTTACCTGCATTATTTCCCGTAAACATCCATACCTTATACTGCCCACCTGTTACATGCTTTGTGAAGTTATCGAACGTTGAGGGGTCGCCCCAGTTCATGAGTGGGTTGCTGCTTGCGTTGATGTATAGATATGCATAAGGAAGCAACCCGAGTACGAAGGGTAGTACAAGTTTGCCGATGCGCTTCCAAGATTCGCCGCTAAAACCGAATCTCGCAAAGAACCCGTAGAGACAGGCAGGAGCGAGGAGTACAGTTGTTAGGTGATTACTGAATGATAAACCAAGCGTAACCGCGAAGAGAAAACCGTCACGTTTGTTATCGGTGCGGAGCATTCGCAAGAAGAATGTTAGGATAATAGGTAGGAAGAATTGATGTAATGGATAGACTTCGATAGATGTAGCATTTGCCCACCACGTCTCGCTGAACGCAATGATGATGCCTGTAAAAATGCCCGCGGCTGTTGCCTGCTGTGCTTTTGTCTCGTTGGTCGTTAACTCTGGCAGCTTCTCTTCTTTCTTCTTACCTTTCGTCTCAACTTTAACTTTTGATTTCGCGACGAGCCAATGCAGATGAATCTCATGCACAAGATAGACACATGCTCCTGCACCCATTGCCGCAAAGAATGCTGACATGATGTTCAGCCGTGCGATGACGGTCGCGGCGATCGGCAGAACCGAGAAGAGATGCCCGATAAGCGTAAAGAACGGGTAGCCCGTTGGGTGTGCAATCCCGAGCGTCGAGGCAGTCGTAGCAAGCTCTCCCGCATCAATAAAACCAAGCCCCGGCGCAAGCGTCATCATATACACGATGAAACTCACCAGAAAGACAAACCCCGCACCAAAGAGCGGACGAGAGAGAAAGCGAAGGATCATGGAGAGTTATTCTAAGTGGTTATATCTTTTTCACTAAGATACTTATTAATCATCATATCATGTGGAATCCTAAAACAAGCTATCAGTAGTATTGCAATACATCCATAGAGCAACCAACCACCAATCGTTTCAGAATCACCGCCTGTGGTAAAGATGTCAGACCCAGTTATCTTTGCAAGAAGATTCATTGTTGCCATTGCAGGCATAATCATGAAACTTCCAAAAAGATAAGCATATTGATCTGGTTTCTTCCATCCTTTTCGCAATGCAATAACGTAAAGCTTTTTTCCGAGGGATACTCCCACGGGAGTGAGAACGACAACTGAAGTAATAAACGCAATCTCAAATATCATTACGGCTGATACAAATTAAACACATTACCGAACGGGTCTTGTATGTAACATGGTTTCCGTTTTTTGAGTATGTAGTCGTTAGTCTTTAGTCGTTAGCAATGCGAAAATACAACATCT
>JAYUZC010000163.1:0-2289 GCA_043752045.1 Bacteroidota bacterium
ATACGGATGGCTTTTTGCATCGACATCAGGATTCACTCGGATAGATATTTTTGCTTTTTTGCCAAGTGAGCCGGCGATAGCATCAATTGCGTCTATTTCTTCTAAACTCTCGACATTAAACCCGTAAATATCCTTTTCGAGAGCAAGTGCTATCTCACGTTTGGTTTTACCCGGTCCATCGTATGTAACTTTCTTTGGCGAGAATCCTGCCTTGAGCGCGGCGAGGAGTTCACCGCCGCTCACAACATCTGCCCCTGCACCTTCTAAAGCGAGTAACTTTAGTATTTCCGGGTTGGAATTTGCTTTGACGGCGTACGAAACGTAGTCATCTCTATCAGAGAATTTTCGCAACGCACCTGTAAACTCGCGGAGATTCGCAAGTATCTGGGCTCTGGAATACACATAGATCGGTGTACCGTACGTTGATGCTACTTGTTCAAGCGCGACACCCTCACACCACAGCTTCGTTCTTCCATTGCTATCTTTATAACTGAATGTTGTTGGCAATGTCTTAACTTATTTTTGTGAACGGAAGATATGGATGTAGAACTTCAGGCATGTGGACGCTGCCATCTGGCTGTTGGTGTACTTCAAGAAGTGCGACCATCAAACGGCTTGTTGCAAGACCGGAGCCATTCAATGTATGTACGAACTCTGGCTTTGCTTTTGGGTCACGTTTAAAACGGATATTTGCACGACGTGCTTGAAACGACTCAAAGTTCGAGCAACTCGATGCCTCAAGCCATGTGTTCTCAATGGGAGCCCATACTTCAAGGTCGTAGGTTTTTGCGCTTGCAAAGCTTGTATCTCCGTCGCATAGGAGCAAACGGCGATAGGGGATATTTAGTAGTTCTAAGATGCGCTCTGCATTTGCAGTAAGTTTCTCGTGCTCATCGTACGAAGTTTCAGGCGTTGTGAACTTCACGAGTTCAACTTTATTAAACTCATGGACACGTAAAAAGCCGCGAGTGTCTTTACCGTAACTTCCTGCCTCACGGCGGAAACATGCGCTGTATCCTGCATACATTATCGGAAGCTCTTCTGCCTTGAGCGTCTCGTCGCGGTGCATGTTCGTTATTGGCACTTCCGCAGTCGGTATTGCGAAGAGGTCATCCTCATTCATATAATAGATCTGATCGCGGAATTTCGGAAGGTTGCCAGTCCCGCGAAGAGACTCTGCATTGACAAAGAACGGCGGCATCACTTCGCTATACCCGTGGTCGCGTGTTTGAATATCGAGCATGAAGTTGATAAGCCCACGTTCGAGCGTTGCGCCTCTGCCGGTATAGATGGGGAATCCCGCAGCGGCTACTTTCGCACCGCGCTTAAAATCAAATAGACCAAATTTTTCACCGAGAGTAAGATGGTCAAGCCCTTCTTTTTTCTCAAACCACTTCGCCTCACCATTTGGTGACCAACGTTTTACTTCAACGTTGTCTTTCGCGTCTGTTCCATGTGGTACCACTTCATGTGGGATGTTTGGGATGGTATCAAGAAGGTAGTTTAGCTTTTCTTCTATCTCACGTAGTTTTAGGTCAAGTCCGGTTATCTCATCACTGACGATCTTCATCTCCGCAATGACATCATCTGCGTTCTCTTTTGCACGTTTAATGCGCGCAACCTCCTCACTTACAGTGTTGCGTTTATTTTTGAGGACTTCTACACGTCCGATAATGGCACGCCGGTCACCATCAAGTTCAAGGACTTCATCAATAACGTCATCAGTTCGTTTCGCCTTGATGGCAGCACGAACAATATCGGGGGTTTCGCGGATTATCTTTATATCAAGCATGTATTTCGTCTCAAATGAGTGGATTTCAACAACAGATACGTCCGCTTTGCTCCGTAAATGCGTTTTTCATAGACTTTCGGAGCAATAATTTTGTTCTCATTTGGCTATATTATGCTATTAGTTATCCCATCGATACGAATCGACCATTCGTTTTGCAGCGACAAGATAGCGGCACTTTCTGCCGATTATCATGACCCTGCAAGCCGTGCTCGCTTGCTACGGAAGGAAAATGCGAAGGCATTGCATATTATCATTGAAGATGAGGATGTCTGGTGTGAGGATTCGCTCTGTATCCTGCGTGAGCTTCGCAAGGCAGTTGATATTCCTACAGAAGTATCACTTGAGCATGTCCCGAATTCACCTGATGAACTGAAGCAGCTCCTTGATATTGGCATCTATCGTATTTTCCTTGCTCCGCATACGCCTCTGGACGTAGTTAAAGAGACGGTTGCGATGTTCGGACCTTCAAAGACAGTTCCAACGGAAACGTTCTTTGA
>JAYUZC010000164.1:0-6064 GCA_043752045.1 Bacteroidota bacterium
ACGAGAACTCCGGCACTCCGCCCGGCAGACGGACTGCATTCACGGCGTTCGTATGCTCAACCCAGTACCATGGCGTCGCATCGTTATACTGCTCAAGTGTAACCCGGAAGGTGTTGCTTCCTTCGTTCTTTTTCGCATCAATATAACTTGTGATAGGCATACCCGCCGGATCAAGCGGATGGAAAACAACGCGACCCGAATCGCTCTTGATTGTTATCTCGATCTGCGCCGCGCTCATAACAGTCGGCAGACCGCCCCATTTATTACCGATACCGATAGAATCTTGCCACTGCATACCATTATTCTGTCCGCGAGTTGTCATCGTCAGTAACATGCTCGATGAAGTAGTGAGTGGTTTATTATCAAGCGCCACAAGCGAGAGCGAAAGATTCTCGCGAGCATTATCAAGACGACGGAATTTCAATGCGTCGAGTGCAATGGTATCCTGACCAAAGAAGCCGATAGCGACATTTGCTTTTTCGGAGTTCACGCGGAAGAATCCGGTTGATTGCTGCCAATATATTTCGCCGTGATCGGATATTTTTGCAGCCGTATCAGGTACATACGGATATTGTGCGGCAACTTTATGCAGCGGAGCATCGAACTTCTGTCGTACTTTCAATGCGGTTACGATATTCGGGTCAATGTAGCCCTCGGTACCAAATGGGTGGCGATAATCAGGGAATTTAGATGCCAACATGATATCGTCCGGGTCGTGAGTGATCGAATCTGATACCTCTGCCGCCTTTACATATCCGTTTCGGAAAATAGCGCTGGCACTCGGTAAAAGTGAGAGGATGCCAGGATTTCCTTGTATGTCGTATCCAACGTAATAAAGAAAATTACCTGTTGCCGGAAATATACTGTCCGCGAACATTGACTGTTTGTATGTTGCGTATGGTCTAATGAAAAGACCGTCCCAATCTTGATATGCAGCATAGGTAGCAAGAAATGGTATAGCTTGTGAGTAATACTGCTCGAAGTTCGGATTAGAGAATTTTACGACATGCGGTTTCCCTTGTATGCTCTGCGCCGCAATCTGACCGAGCACATAGCTACCTGTAGCAGAGGTCATGGGCATATTGGTGATGCGTAATGTCGAATCGGAATATGGCATCCCGTCGCGCTGACGGATGTAGTCAGAGTTCGCTGATACTGTCGTGAAGTCAGCCGTCTTCGCCGCATGTGCATCATTGACTGTTCCCCACCAATCAGAATCATAGAAACTCATTAATACTTTTGCGCCGAGAGTATCACGGACTGCCTTCATCATATTCGTATAATACGACCGTTGAAGCGAATCATAGAAGATACCCATATCCCGTGCTCGCGGAATAGAAACTGCAGCGCCTTCGCCATACTTAATGCGATAGATAGCATTGACCGTTGATGACTCACCCGGATAGAGACCAATCTCTTCCTTCTGATTGATGACAAAGGCGTCAAGCTGGACATCTCCGAGCGATTGACCAAGACCAACATATAAGTTGTGAAGTCCTGATGCCTGCGCTCTGAAAGAGTATGTATATTGTTTCCAGTTTGTGTCTATATCAACATACTGGCTAAGTGCAGCACCGGCGGCACCATTATAATCGTAGAAATAGAGGAGGATATTCCTTGCCTTGATACCATTCGACGGACTATACTTTATCTTTGCCCAAAATGATATTTGATAGAGTGTATCTTTACCACATCTGGCGGAGAGATTGCCGAGATATGCATCATACCATTGCGGGTTAGCACTTAAACCATCAAGTTGAACAAGCAGACAATACTGCGAGTCTTGCGCCGGGGAGATCGTTGCTTTGCCACCAGTAGCACCGTTAGCAACATTGAACGACCATGCCGGCGACGTTATACTTTCAAAGCTACCGTTAGCAATACGGTTTGTAAGGTCAACCGACGAACTTCCCTTCCATGCAAGATTTATCCCCGCATCACTTACATATTTTTTCTTGAGATATTGTGTAAAGAGTGTATCCAGTTTTCGAGATTGATGAAAACTCAACGTAGAAGCACCGCCGCGTGAGTAGTGATTGTTCGTATCAATGTAATTAAGATAGTTGTATCTCCACGCATAGTATATTCCCGGCAGGTTATTGAGTTCAATACCTGCGATTGATGGCTCATCACCAACTCGTTTGCCTGTGAGTGGGTTCGTATGCGAGAGAAGTGTCTTCACCCAATTACGCTGCGCTTTTGCAGTGCCATTATCAAAGAAATTTTGGAAATATCCTTGACCTCCCCACAATGAATCCGTATATGAGATCATCGTATCTTGTGGATAGAGATAATGATACTCGGAGTTCAGCGCAAGGAACATATAGATACCCGCTTGCTTCATTTCATAAACAAGTGTATCGAACTTTGCAAGCTGCCCAGCATCTACTACATATGAATTCTTTGGATAACCGGAGGTAGTGAAGAAGCTGGTATTCACATCGTATGTGTAGTCAGTTGCGCGAAGACGCAGCGCATTGAAGCCAAGCTTTTTCAAGTGACGCGCAAGTGTACGCGCATCTTTGCCTCCCATGAACCCTGCATCAAACTGAAGCTCTGTCCCGAAGAACTTGAGTCGCTCACCACCGGAGATAAAGTGTCCATCTGGTGTGACAGTTACATTGCCTTTTGCTCCGGCAACTTGCTCGTTCTTTGTCGGGAAGTATGGAGTTGTTACGGTATCACGAGAGTTGATCGTGAACGGGTAAGGACGCTGAATGTACTGTGCATCTGCGCTTGCTGCAAAAGCTAAAAGCGCAAGAACAATCAGAAGTGAATGAAGACGTTGTATCATTATCGTATATCAATAAAAAATTATTTGATGAGCGATACCCGCTGTGTTATCGTGTTTCCCGCTGAACGCATCACGAGCATATAACCTCCTGCAGGAAGTGAATTCGTTTGAAAACTTGTCAGAGTGCTTGCACCGTTCGAGATTATGCCATCAGCAAGAACAGCGACCTCTCTGCCAAGCATATCATACAGGCATATAGTAACCGCACTACCCTCTGAAGCCCGATACTGAATATATCCTGTATTTCCAGAGATAGGATTCGCTCTTAGAGTAAGATATTCTGGGGTGATAGTACCACCGTCAACTGATTTTGGATCGGCTATGCGATGTTCAACTTTATACCAGAACGACTTTGTAACGGTTGGGTCAAGCTCGATCGAAAATTGATTTGTTGTGCCTATCCGACTTGCTACCCATGTATAACTCCGTTCCCTGCCGATGCTATCGAGTGGTGTCACGAGCACACTGTCAAGTTCGCTCGTGAAGACACATCGCACTGTCGGGGCAGATACAATAACTGGTTTATTGCCAAAATTCTTTGTCCAGCCGTTCGAGTCTATCCACGTCAAGCCGGTGTTCTGTGCACGAGTTGAGAATGAAAGCAATGCAGTCGTTGCAGTTGCTAATGGAGTCGTATCTGCACTCATATAATAAAGAGCTATCATCTCTTTCCCATCGGCTGCAGCATCTTTTCTGACAAATGAGAAGTTTGGAAAACTTGCTGTGTCTTTTGCATAGAGTCCGCAAGCAGCATAGTAGTTCGGCGTTGTTACTTTGAATCTACCGTTCGTCTGATCCCACCATATCTCTTTGGTGTCGGATATTTTAACCGCAGTATCAGCGACATACGGATACTCTGCGGCAACCTTGTGCGTTGTTTGGTTAAAGCTTTGTCGAGTTTGCATCTGAGTATATATGTTCCCCTCAATATTGCCCTCAACACCAAATGAACCACGACCCGCAAGGAACGTAGGCCAGAGCTGAATATCATCTTTTACATGGGTGATGGTCTGGTTATACTCTGCAAGTTTTACAATGCTATCACGAAATACTTTCGCTGCGAATGGCATCAGAGACATGAGAGAAGGATTATGAGCAATCGTATAGGCATCAATGGTGCCACCACCGGTCTTGAACCAGTTCGGTAATGAGTCCGCAAGCAAGCCGCCGCGAAGCACACTATAGTACCCCATAAACAGTCCATCCCAATCTTGGTGTCGTGCCCATGCAGGTAGAATGACATATTGCTCTGCACCGAACTGATTTGCATACGGAGTAATGTATTCTCCGACAATAATTGGTTTTCCTTTAATCCCATTTGCCATCATAAATGGCAAACTCGCTGATGATTTACTTTTAACAGTTGTATTATTTCCAACTCTCCATGCGCTGTCGCCATAAGGAGCACCCCCTACACGCGAAGTAACAAAATCAAATGAAGTATGGACATCAACGACATCCGACGTAAGTGCTGTATAAACATCAGGAAGAGTTGTGCCTGCGCCGTTCTGACGACGATTAATAAGACACATTGGTTTTACGGTATCAACAACTGTCTGGTCAAAAAATGAATGTATCGCTTTTTCAAGTGTATCAAGAAATACTATCTGGTCACGAATTCTCTGCGGCGGCTGTAAGCGGAGCAAGCCATCGTTACGAAGACGTTTCACTGTATATGTAGAAAGCAGTTCACCTGATTGTGGTGGTGCTTCTGGTTTTTGTTTGAGCCAACAAGCATCAAGCCACACATCCCCAAGCTCTGCTGCAAGGCGAAATTGTATGGTATAAAGACCGCTGGATGTAGAACGAAATGAATATGTATATTTCTTCCACCCTGTGTCTATTTGAATAGTCTGATTAAAGACAACAGTACCTGTCGTGAAATGAAGTGAAAGAAGTTGAATATTACGTTTAACTTTGGTAGGGTTTGTAGCATCGAATCCGAGTTTAGCCCAGAATGAAAGCTCGTAGAGTGTGTCTTTACCAAGTCGGGCACTGGTATTTGTATATCGGATATTTGCTGCGTTTAGAACTCCACCGATATTTGTCGGACGTATTTTCACATATATCAGCGAATCAACCCCTCCATCGGCTACTATCTCAAACGAAGACGCACCATTGAAATTCTGAACACTCCAGGCAGGAGAAGAAGGGTTCTCAAAACTGGCATTATCCATTAGGTTCTTCTGAGGTACATTACCATTGCCACACCATGCAGAAACCATGTTCGCATCAGTCCCATATTTATTTTTCAAGAACTGATTATAAAGAGAGTCGAGACGGCGTGAGTATCGCCAGCTGATCGTTTGCTTGTTCCTACCGTAGTTATTCGCATCTATATAAACAAGGCGGTCAAGTGCATTCCAATAATAGAAAAGTGATTGCTCATTGAAGTATTCAAAGATCGCAAGTGCCGGGTCGTTCGCATACGATTTACCTGTGAGTGGATTTACATGGGTAAGAAATGTCTTCGCCCAACTACGCATTTTGATCGCTGATTGCGGATCAAGGAACGGCGCGAGCTGCGGATAATAGTTTAACGAATCAAAGTTCATCATCCCGTCTTGCGCTGTATATCGGTGTTGGCTATTGAGCGTAAAGACCACATGAATACCATTCTTTTTCAGATGATAAAAGAGTGTATCAAACCGAGCAAATTGTAATGGGTTTATAGTAAATGAAGACTGATTTATTTGGTTCGCGCTATCGCGGTATTTGAAGAAGCTTGCAGCATCATAATTCCAGTAGTCAATATCTTCTACACGCACTGCATTAAAACCCATTTTGCGAAGACGTTTGGCAAGGGTTTCTGATTCTTTCCCATCAGGAAAAACTGCCGTTTGCCCCAGCACGGTACCAAACATTTTCAGGCGGTAGCCATCGGTCCCGACGATATGCCCGTCTGTATCTACGTTCCATTTACCATGGGAGCCGGCTTCACCGTCAAATAGGTCTGGTAACTCTGTTGAGAGTAAGGTATCTCGCGAGGGGAGTTGATAGGGCAACGGTCGAACGATGGGTTGGCTATAGGCAAACCCACTCCAGAAAAGAGATAATACAACACAACTCAAAGCGACAATCTTTCTCGTTCGGTTGTTCATAATACAGAGCAAAAATAAGGTGACGACTCCCCAAGTACGAGTACAAATATTGGCTTATAGCGAACACTATAATAAAAACGCTTCACGAAAGAAAGGTTACAAGGTTTTGCCTTTGCTTTTGCTGTTTTGTTCTATTTTTTCCACTTCCCCCACATTTTCCCAAATACCC
>JAYUZC010000165.1:0-2283 GCA_043752045.1 Bacteroidota bacterium
CTTCAAGAAAGATTAACGTCGAGCGTTCTCTGGCATATCGCTTCACTTCGCTTCGCCTTGCCGCTTTATCCCTTGAAAGAAACCCGACAAAGATAAATGAGCTAAGATCAAATCCGCAGACCGTCAGCGCTGCGAGAATACTCGAAGCTCCCGGAACAGCAGTCATGGTGATCCCTCGATTAACGCATTCCTTAACAAGGCGTTCACCCGGATCAGCAATGACAGGAGTACCGGCATCTGAAATAAGAGCTACGTTCTTACCGCTTTCGAGATATTCAATAATTTCCGTAGTCAGCTCCTTTTGGGTATGTTCATTATATAGGATATAATCCTTCGTGATATTCAAATGCTTCAAGAGGGCATTGGTCGGCTTCCGCTCTTCGGCAAGGAGGATATCACATTCTGTAATGATACGGATAGCTCTTAAGGTAATGTCATCGGGGTTGCCGATAGGAGTTGAGACCAGATACAGTATTCCGTACATTACCCTTCAGATTTTGAAATTAGCGACCGTTGATATTCCCGAACAAATTGTAAAATGATACCCGCCGTCGGGACTGCGATAAGCATACCGATAAAGCCCAAGAAATATCCGAAAAGGAGTATCGAGACGATTAGCACTAATGGCGGTATCCCAACACTCTTCCCGACAAGCTTCGGGGCAATGACATAGACCTCTATAACGTGAAGGATTACGATGAGCAGCGGAGCCATCAACACATTCCAAATGGTTAGTGGCATCGTTACCAGTATGACCGATTCGACGATCACGACGCTCATTATCAGACCAATGAACGGGATAAGGTCAAGCAATGCTATGATAACGGCAAGCAGTCCGGCATAAGGTACGCCAAGTATCCAGAATGAGATTCCGGCTAATGTCCCGATAATCATTGCAACGGTTGATTGACCTTTGATATAGGCATAGAATACGATATCGATATTACGGAATATCTGAAGCCAACGTGGTCGGTCATTGACAGGGATAAGCCGTGTAATGAATGATGTCAGCGATTCCCAATCGAGCAGGAAGTAGAAGAATGCTATCGGGATAATGATCAAGTTCAAAAGCTGCGTTAGTATTCCCGGTATCCATCCTAAGATGCCGTAGAGCAGCATCGGGGCGTCGTTGAAGAATTCCTTGATCTTCGGAAAGAGCTGTCGGCTAAGGTGGTCATTGACATAACTCTCCGGGATACCCATATTAATGAAGAGGTCATGTAACCCCTGCTCGTCGAGGGTATAGGTTGATGATTCGAGAAATCCTTTGATGTTCGTGCCGAGGGATTGAAGTTGGGTGATAACGATCGGTGTAAGCAGCCAGATAGCTGTCCCGACAATAGCAACAAATGACAGGGCTACGATAGCGGCACTCCAAAAACGCTTCAACCCCCTTCGTTCGAGAAGATGGACTACCGGGCTAAAGAGATAGGCAAGGATGAAGCCCATGATGAACGGGAAGAGGATATGAGCCGTCTCAATTAAAAACCATAAAGCAAAGATAACACCCGTTGTGATAAGTATCGCCTTTGCCGAGCGGTAGCTGCGGAAAGGGAAGACCAGCAGGGCTATCGCAAGAAATAAGATGAACGGCGAAAGCACGGGGCTTACGACAAACGTAAGTGCTACCAGCGCTATCGCTCCGAGCGCTATCGCTATTCCGTCATATCGAGATGTATCTTGGTCAGGCACGTTACTCATCTAACAACAAAATTACACAATATCACTCGTATAAATGCAAAACGGTAAGATTTTCATCTTACCGCTCACGAAAAATTGAGAATGAACGCTATTATCGAACAGCGTAATTAGAGCTCAGAAGTCTATCCTGAACACCTACGTACTGCTTTAAGTCGGTTGTGATGTTCATCGCAATATCATCGCTGACGATCTCCATGCGAACCTTTGCAACACCGCTATGAGCAAAATCAAGTTCATGGGCAGCTGCTTTCGAGAGATCGAGTATTCGGTTCTTAATGAACGGACCACGATCAGTGATCTTCACGAAGCAAGACTTACTATTATTGAGGTTGGTTACGCGGACAATGGTGCCGAAGGGAAGTGTACGATGCGCCGCCATCATTGCGTTTTGGTCAAACCGCACGCCCGAGGCAGTCTGCTTATTATGAAAGCCGGGACCGTACCACGATGCAACGCCTACCACTACCTCGTTCATACCACGAATATCGGAGAACGGGTCGCTGCTCTTTTTATATTTGGAATACCCGCGAGACCGCTTTGACTTCTTATCAGAACTCTTCTCTTTAGCAATTGCCACACCCG
>JAYUZC010000166.1:0-2270 GCA_043752045.1 Bacteroidota bacterium
TAACTATCTCGGCGTTGCTCATAATTATGCAGACCTATTTAAGGATTGGCAGGT
This sequence comes from Bacteroidota bacterium, assembly GCA_043752045.1. Taxonomy (GTDB): domain Bacteria; phylum Bacteroidota; class Ignavibacteria; order Palsa-1295; family Palsa-1295; genus DATDEW01. The sequence continues at coordinate 55 of JAYUZC010000166.1, forward strand.
TGTTGGATTCGCACATACGATGAACGACTCTGCACGAGTCTTTGACCTTAAAGGCGGTGATAACATTACAGGAGTAAATATCAGAGTCAGGTTTGATTCACTGCCACGCCAGCCATTTATCCAATGAAGATAACTCTGACCATAGTACTGACGTTTCTCGTAACTCTTGCGTATGGGCAGGATAATCTTGTCGTGAAGTTACAAGATGGTAAAACAAATGAGCCGATAGCCGGAGCCATAGTCACCTTCAAGGAGAAGGGCGGAGACATATTAGGCAAACAATTCACAAACGCAAATGGAGTAACGGTTCGAAAGCAAGCACTTGAAGTTTATGCAATAGACATTCGCGCGCTTGGCTATAGAGACACTTCGTTACTTGTCAGCCGAATGCAAAATACGATCTTGCTCGAATCGCTGCCACTTAAAAAAGATGAAGTCGTCGTTACCGCACAGCGTCATGCTTCAGTTTCGCAGGATGTGCCTATCTCAATGAGTGTCGTAAGAGAAGCAGAGATACAATCTCGCGCTCCGCGAGAGATTGATGAAGTGCTTCGGTTTATCCCCGGCGTAAGCGTTACCGAAGATCAGGTCAGCATTCGCGGCTCGTCCGGATATTCACGAGCAGTGGGTTCGCGCGTACTCTATATGATGGATGGAATGCCGATGCTCTCTGCTGATAATGGTGATATAAAGTTTGATGCTGTGCCGATGATAAATATCCAAAGCATTGAAGTTGTCAAGGGTGCCGGCTCTGCACTCTATGGCTCAAGCGCTTTGGGTGGTATTATCAATGTCATTACTCGCAAACCTTCAAAGATATGGCAGGGTGGAGTAAATGCATCTCTTGGGAGATATGATGAGCCGACATACGAACAGTGGAATCTTCCCGAACTCGATCGCAGATATTACAATATAGAAGCAGGTGCATCAAATACATTTGGTGAAGTCGGTGTCCTTGCAAGCGGTGCATATAAACGCGACGAGGGGTACAGGATGGGCGATGATACCTATAACGGTAGCGGCTTTCTAAAACTTACAACACCAACATCAGAAAGCGCAGACCTAACATTTTCTACGCTCTACTCCTATAACGAGCACGGCAACTGGCTTTATTGGAAAGACTTCTCGAATGCCTACAAACCTGCAGACTCACTCTCTGCACTTAATGAACGGATCATTTCAACAAAGCTGAATCTTTACGGCGCATTCAAGACCTTACTTGGCGATGTTGCATATCTTGACATAAAAGCAACCTCGTTCTTCACTCATTATGAGACTGCTTCGCTGAACGAACAAGACACCGTTCATCCCGCGTCAAGTGCCGCGAATCATTTGCTGGACGGGCAGAGCGGATACTTTCTCTTGAACAACCTCTACCTTACGAAAGGTATTACCGTTGGCTATCAGTCGGTCTCATCGAATGTATCAGGCGATCACGATGGTATTAACACAGGGCTATATGTGCAAGGCGAATATACTATCAAGCCGGTAATTCTTACTCTTGGCGTAAGAGGTGATTTCTATAAATACGATACTGATAAATTCATCGGAAGCATTTCACCGAAGTTCGGAGTCACATGGAATACACCAATCGAAGATGTGGTCATGCGCGCTTCGTTTGGTACGGGCTTTCGTGCGCCAAGCATCATAGAGAAATATACGGATCAGGTACTCAACGGATTTACAATAAAACCGAATCCGTCGCTTGTTCCGGAAAAGAGTTACTCGCTTGAAGTTGGCGCGCAATACCAAGACAGATATATCATGCTTGACGGAGCAGTCTTCTACTCCAAGTTCGATCAACTCATCGAACCCGGATTCGTAACAGAAGGATTACAAACATTCATCCGATTCTCAAATATCACCGATGCAGAGATTTTTGGACATGAGGAGGTCATAGAATATACACCATTTGCTTCGGATCTATTAAAACTTCGACTTGGATATACGTATATCTATCCGCATAACATCACTACCAATTCGATCTTGAATTTCCGTCCGAGACATTTGTTGCAATCACGCATTGAAATGAAGCAGTGGGATTTTATTGCATCGGCTGACTTCCGTTATATTAGCCAGTATGAGTCAATTGATCCGATACTTATCCAGCAAGTACCTGATGCAACTGCTCGTGTAAATGCCTATATCTTCGATGCAAGGATTGGCTATTCGTTCCGCGAGCTAACGTCAGTGCCGATTACGATTACGTTGCAATG
>JAYUZC010000167.1:0-6001 GCA_043752045.1 Bacteroidota bacterium
GAAGCACTGCTGTCAAGCAAGGAAGGACAAGAAAAATTTGCTCGCGGGATATTAGAGGCGATCAAGAAATTCAAGGAGCACTACGAGGGATCATAGTCTCAAGATAACTCATGATGTCTTTCGTTGCGCCTGAATTCTCTCCGATATACGCGTAAGCATTCTTCCCTGCTTCTTGACGTGCATCTCCATCTGATAACAACTTTGTAAATTCTCGAGAAAACTCATTCGCATTTTTTATAGCAAATGCTCCTCTTCTCTCAAGTAACATACCAACCTCAACCGACCGGGTATGCTGTGGACCAGTGATAACGGGAATCCCGCGCACAGCTGGCTCAAACACATTATGAACTCCTGTCCCGAAGCCGCCGCCAACATAAGCGATGTCGCCGAATGCATAAAGATCGAAGAGGTCACCAATCTTGTCCCAGATAAGAATCTGTTGGTTGTTATACGCATCTATCTTTGATAAGCGAACTGCTTTGTTCTGGCAGAGTGATTCCAAAGAAGATAAATGCGACTCCGTTATTTCATGCGGCGCAATGATGGTGAAAAGATTTGCCGATGAAAGCAGACCATCACATATCACCTTCTCATCTTCTTCCCATGAACTTCCGACAACGAGAACAAGCGGTTTCTCTTGCTGAAGTTTGTTCGCAATACTTTGCGGTAATATATTTGCCTTATGCAACGATGCTTCTTTTCGTTGAAGAACCTGGTCTATTCTTGTATCACCTGAAACCGTGATTGCATTCGCCGGATACCCGTCCCCTCCCAACGACTCTTTAACATCAGTATTTATGACAAATATGTGACGAAGCGAATGATAGAGCGAGCTGTATATACTGCTTACAACAGGTAAGCTCTTTGTGAATGACTTCCTGTAAGTCGCGCTTATGAGTATTGCCGGTATATTCCTCTTATGCAGTTCGAGCGTGAATCTTGGCCAGAGATCGTAGCGGACGAAGACGACGAGGTTTGGCTTTACCGCGTCGAGAAAATCATTTACGGAAGTAGAATCATCAAATGGAAGATAGGAAATAATATCGGGGTCTTTGTATTTATTCTTTGCATTCTCGTAACCGCTTGGCGAGAAGAACGTCAGGTGAATATGGATACTCGGATAGTTCTTTTTTAACTCGGCAATGATGGGCTTTGCTTGTTCAAGTTCACCGAACGATGCTACGTGAATGAGAACTCTGAATCTCTCTTTGGCAACTGATAAGTAGTGCGTGGCGACGAGTCCATTCTGTTCTTTTCTTCCTTCTATCCCCTGCTGTATCTTTTTATCAAAGATAGACGCGCCGTGGGCTGCGAGTTTATAGAAAAAATAGAAGAACGAATAGATGGCAAGCATCCTGTTTTATAGCTGGTCGGCTGCGTGATACGAACTGCGTACGAGCGGACCTGACTCTACATGACGGAAGCCGAGATCAAGACCAATATCGCGGAGTTCGGCGAACTCGTCGGGATGAAGGAAGCGAGCGACGGGAAGATGATTCGCCGATGGCTGCAAGTACTGACCGAGCGTAAGAATATCTACTTTGCACTCGACAAGGTCGCGCATGACCGTTATCAGTTCTTCACGCTTTTCGCCAAGACCGAGCATGATGCCCGTCTTTGCAACAAGTCCGCGCTCCTTTGCTTGCTGCAGGACACCGAGCGTCCAGTGATACTTCGCTTGCGGACGAACCATACGATACATCGAAGGGACCGTCTCTGTATTGTGATTCAAAATATCGGGCTTCGCGTCGAAAATGAGTTCGAGCGATGACTTCTTTGCTTTAAAGTCGGGGATAAGAACTTCGATGCGCGTATTCGGATTCGAGCGGCGCACGGCATAAATAGTCTCGGCAAAAACACCTGCTCCGCCATCAGGAAGTTCGTCGCGGTTAACGCTTGTGATAACGACGTGACGCAGATCCATCAGCTTCGTAGCATGGGCAACGCGTTCGGGCTCTTGGGTGTCGAGCGATGTCGGTCGGCCTGTCTTCACGGCGCAGAATCCGCATGAGCGCGTACAGGTATCACCAAGTATCATGAACGTAGCAGTACCAGCATTCCAGCACTCGGCGATGTTCGGGCAGCGGGCTTCTTCGCAGACGGTATGAAGCTCGTTCTCGCGCATAATATTAATAAGACGCGAGTAATCCTCCCCCGACGGGACACGCACCTTCAGCCAATCAGGCCGAGGCGAACGCGCAGTGCGTTGTATAACAGGTAATTCTAAATCCATCGGGCATATAACAAAGCCCTCGGAAAAAAGATTAGCTACCCTATGGCAACCTAAAACTGACAAGAGTCTCCTCAGAGCCACCACCGAAAGAATTTGGCTCTTGGCGTTGCTTTGCTATATAGCCGATTGAAGCGGCAAAATAATAATACGCTGTTAGAGAATCACTATAATTTTGGACCGGTGAAGTTACGGAGTTTACCCCAACCGTTTTGATCTTAATCATCGTGAGAGTTGAGTCATAAATGGCAAGGGTACTTATGCCTTCATAACTTACACTGACCGTAGATACAACATGCGAGGTTACTCCACTTACTGTAACTGTCGTATCAATTAGCGTATATAACTTGGTGGCGCGTGATTGTATCGGATATGTTGCCCAAAAGGAATGTAGAGGAGGAGTATCAGAATAATCAATGTACTCAGAGATATCGCCATTCAACTCATAGTTAAAATATTTCAATTGCCCGAATGGAACACCTACTATTTTTGCAACATTTGTTTTTCCGTAGAGAGATACCATTGCTTCAACGACAGAATCAGTTTGAGTAACATCAGAGGCGATAACTTTTTTCCCAAGTGAATCCAATCGTATCTGATTGAAGGTAAAAGAACTTCCCACTTTCGGCGCACGGGTTGCAAGTGATGTAGTCGGGCTTGTGCCGGAGTCAGAGTCGCAACCGATGATAAAAATTCCACTAAAGAGGAGAAGTGTGAGGGAGAAGGTAATTTTCATCTCAAAATTTCATCATTAAATTTAATGAAGCCGAGTTATCCAATCCTATCGAAGGGAAAATGAGCATACCTTGATTCCCGCCTTCTTCTGGTGGTTCTAAGAACAAATTAAATATAAGTACAGATGCAACCGAAGGGAGAACTCCCAAGGCAAGGTAGTCAATGAAGTTGAACTTATGAAAAGTACTCTTTACCTCGCGGTGTTCAAATCCATAAAATCCTCCGTAAATTACGAAAGAAACAGCTCCTGTCACTATCCCGATCCAGAGGGCATGCCAATGAGAAGCTTCACAACCGGAAGTTAATTCAGCCGAATAACCTAAGACAGGCATCAAAAGAAACCATGTCGGAAGCAACAATATATTCTTTAATGCATACCCATTGCTATCAAAGTCGTATGCTCCGCGCCAAAGTACGTATGTAGGCAAACCCCAAATGAGAGAGGTAGCTGCGATTTCAATTGGCAGTGAAGGTTTGCAGTCGCATATCGTGTCTTTTCTCACAGCAACATTATCTCTGTCCTGTGCAAAGGATATATGCGAGAACAACACAAAGAAGACTCCTATTAAGATGGCGCGTTTCATTGGTATTTAAGACATAAAAATCGGTAAGTGTGTTTCCGGATTATGGAGGGGCGTTGTGCTCTTGCCCTGAAAGGGCAATGGTCAATAGCCAGTGGTGAAACCACTGGAAATGCGATCACCAGATACCACAAAGCCCCGAAGGGGCGACGGTAGTTACGGTGCATCTTCTGGTGAGTTTACCTTCGCCCTTTCAGGGCTCTGCAAGTATACTATTACTTTTCCAGTGGCTAAAGCCACTGGCTATTGACCTTCGTCCCTTCGGGACTTGGGGATGGGCATGCCAGCGGCATGCCCCTACGGGATAGGTGCCTACTGGAAATGGCAAAATTGAGCTGGAAACGGTAATAATTGAGATTCCCAAAGATTATCTTGTTTGTTTTCAATGGGATGGAAGCAATCTTTTTCGAGCATCTTGCAAAACGAGGTTTCATGTGTTATTTTTGTACGGGGAAGTTCGGACATTTCCCTTTTTCCGAGGGATTTTAGATTGCTTCGTCGGGCTAAAGCCACTCCTCGCAATGACACTCCCGAACCATACGTCCATACAACCACACCTCCATACGACCAGATTTCATATGTGTAAATTTACAGCACCGCTCAATACCCGTAACTCCATCATTATGGGAAGGAGTGGGGCCACAACAATACAATTAGAATGTTGTTTTATATAGAACTTACGGAGAAAGTGACAGAAAATTCCTCCCCATTACTTCGTGATGGTAAACTCCACTCTGCGGTTGAGCTGGCGGCCTTCGTCGGTGTCGTTGGTCGCGAGGGGTTTGGATTTGCCAAAGCCCATCGTCTTTAACCTATCGGATTTGATCCCCTTGCTGACAAGATACGTCCTTACGGCTCTGGCTCTTGCATCGGAAAGCGATTTATTCGTATTCTCATTGCCGACATTATCTGTATGCCCGCCGATAAGAAGCTCCATCGCGGGGCTTGCTTTGAGTGCATCAACAAGGCGGTCAAGCTCGGCATTTGATTCGGATTTCAGCTCGGCTTTGCCGGTCTCGAAGAAGATGTTATTCATGCGAACAACAGAGCCGACTTCCGGCGGGACAAGCTGCAAGTCGCGCTTCATTTCGGTATATTCGGTAACCTTCTTGAGGTTAAGATTTTCGTTGACAGCAATATATCCATTTGCTTCAGCGCGGAAGCCGTACATCGCACCAGCAGGGAGGATGATCTTATACTCGCCCGTCGTCGGGCTGCTATGTGCCTCACCAACATCTTTCCCGCCGGGGAGAAGTTCGTACTTGATGGTCGCTTCGAGCGGCTTGCCTGTTTTCTTGTCAATGACCGTTCCGCTTACAAGGACGACAGGCGCGGGACGAAGAGCAAGCGGGAGCTTCGCTCTAAAGATGTCTGCTCCCCCATATGTTTCATTATACGAAACAAAATATGCATATTCCCCTGAAGCAGTTAGTGTATAGTAGGCATCCCAATTTGAAGTGTTTAAATCAGGCCCAAGATTCTCCGGCACACTCCACTTTGTCCAACTTTCATCTAACCTTCGTGAAACAAACATGTCATGCATTCCATACCCACTATAACCTGTAGAGCTAAAGTATAAGGTCTTATTATCAGATGCAATAAACGGAGTGCCTTCTTCAGCCAATGTATTGATAGATGACCCAAGGTTTTTTGGTTCAGACCATGTACTGTCATTTTGTAAGACACAAAGATAAAGGTCTCGCTCACCATGTGAATCCCATCGTTGTAAAGAAAGTATCATGGTTTTACCATCATTAGCAAGGGATACCTCCATATATTGATTAAAGTTATAGAAGCTATCAATTTTAATTCGCTTCGGATTTCCCCATCCATTTGCATTACGCCTTGACATTAAAATTGGTGCTTGATCTTTCGCATAGCCCGCCCTATCAAATACACCACCTAAAACCATAGTATTCCCATCGGGTGTGATTGATGCAGTATATGAACCATATCCATTATTAAGTGTCTGACCTATATTTCGGAGGGTCCCCCATTTACCATCCGACTGTATTTCAGAAAACCATATATTATCAGCTGCTTGAGGATTAAAAGCATAATTGTTAGGATGATCTTTCCTATCTACATATAATGTTTTACCATCAGGTGTGATGACGGGAAGCACTTCATCAAAACGTGAGTTGATGCCTGGTCCGATATTTTCGCGTTTGCCTTCAAGTTTTGCTCCTTTAGCAACATTGGGTTCGGCTTTATATGGAGTTTTATTGTCGGAAATACCGATAGCATCGATCTGATTTGGTCCGGGGACCTTGCCAACCTGCAAGACGATCTCAACGGCCTTTACTTTGTACGAAGTACGAAGAAAGGTGATGTTCATCACACGAGACTTCGCGGCGACAGGGGCTCCTTCGCCTTCAAAGATGACATATTCTTTGTTGGCAACGTCAGTCAAGATGACCTTCGAGACCGAGCCGGGGTTAAAGTTTTCAGCGAT
>JAYUZC010000168.1:0-5998 GCA_043752045.1 Bacteroidota bacterium
TAGTGTTCGTGCTTCCTGAGCCACCAATTGTGTTCGTTGAGCCAGCTACTGTACCGAAAGTGTTTGTCGTTGCACCAGCAATGTTCGCATTACCACCACTCTGTGTGAGTGTTCCGGTGATCGTCGTGTTTAAGAGCGACGTAGCACCTGATGTTTGGGTAATGTTACCATTCTGTGTCAATGTACCAGTGTTATTGATGCCACCCTGAAGGTTCGTAAACCCTTGAGCATCATTGACAGTAACTGCACCACCGTTGGTAGCTGATGAGTTGCTGATCGCACCCTGAAGGTCAGATGTACCTGTTACAACGAGATTGTTATTAATCGTTGTTACACCAGAAACTGTCAATGTGTTATTGATAGCCGTTGGGCCATTCAATGTCACATTACCGCCACTCTGGTTAAGAGCACCTGTGAAGTTCGATGTGCCAACCTGATTGAACGTACCATTGCTGTTAAGACCACCATTTAAGGTCGTCAAGCCGGTTACTGTTGTTGTACCGCCTATTGTCGTGTTGCCCGATACAGCTAATGTGCCGCCCAACTGCGAGTTACCAAGATTCCAGAAGAATCCGTTGTTGCGAAGGTCACCATTGTTGATGAGTTCAAAGTTGGTTACTGCACCATTATTGATAGCAAGTGGCTCTGGTGTACCATTGATTGTTACATTTCCAGGAGCTGTAAGATTGAACGTGTTTGTCTGACCATTGAAGGTATTAACACTGCTTGCTGCACCATAAGTGTTGTTCGAACCGATAACTGTGCCGAAGTTATTCGTTGCACCGCCAGCGAGCTGAACGTTTCCACCGGTCTGGGTGATCGTACCGGTGAAGGTAGAGTTACCTGTCTGGGTGAACAGACCAACGTGCGCGATGGTCGGAGCAGTGATAGTCGTCGTTCCACCAGCGGTGATACCGAAGGTAGATGCCGAGTTCAAGCTTGTTGTCGAAGAGTTAGTTGTCAACGCACCCGTCGTGTTACCGATGGTTGTAGTTGAACCAGCTGTCGAAGCTAAAACTGTTGTGCCTGTCGCCGTGAATGCATCACCAACAAATACAACGCCACCGTTAAGTGCGCCTGTATTGCTGATGGTGTTCTGAAGGTCAACTAAGCCGTCAACACGATGGTTACCTACGAAGTAGCTGAAACCTGTCGTGCGAAGATCACCATTGAGCTGAAGCTCATAGTTAGCGACCGGCGGAACTGCAGGTCCGGTAAGGACCGTTGGTTCTGCAACACCGTTAATGATAACGTTACCGCTAAATGTTGCGGTACCACCAACAGTGACACCTGAGTTGAACGTCTGGAGCGCTGTCCATGTGTTCGGGTTCGCAAGGTTAAGACCGATGAAGTCCGGGAAAGCGAGAAGAGTGCTGTTAACACCGACATTCAAGTTACCAAGTACGTCCTGATAAAGTCCATCACCGGGAACACCCTGATGGAGTTTCATACCTGTAACCGAGCCGGTACCGATCATTTCTGTGATTATACCGTTTGGTCCAACCTGAAGTGTTACTACACCAGTCGAGCCGCCACCTATCAATCCAGGTCCTGCCTGAACTGATGTGATGCCTCCAACATTGTTAGCACTAAGAATAATTTGGCGTGTTCCAACATTATTCGTGACAGTGATTGAACCGTCAAGGTTAACAATATTAAGAGCAGCCGTATCATCAAGAGCTATGCCATTGATGATAAAAGCACTCGGTGCCTGTGGTAATACAGAGATCGGCAATTTGCCGCTGGCATCTAATGGGAGCAACATACCCGGTGTGGGTACCTTCGCTACACCAACTCCGCCGACCAACTCTGAATTAAGAGCGTATGGCGCAGCAACGAAAGGCGTACGCGGGTTCATTTCACCCGTTCCGTCCACGTTGATACCGAGAAAATACTGCTCGTTGAAATCAAGCGTCGCCGGAAGCGTGCCGCTGGTTCCACCAAGCAATATGTTAAAGATTCCATCCTTTACTTCTACTAAGCTGCTGGTCTCGGTATATTTCTCGGCACCAGAGGCGTCATAGATCTTGATCGTTAAGTTGACCGTTCCATTTACGGGCTGGCCAGCCTTGATCAAACGTCCCTGATAGGAAATACTACGCGGGACTTGAGCATTAGCTGTTTGTAAGCCCATGACGGAAAGAAACGCTCCGAGCATCAAGCTTAACAATATTGAACGACGTGAAGTCATACCCTTCGTCTCCTATTGTGATTAATTAGTTAAAATACGTATAGTTAAATCAAAAATCGTATTTGTTTGCTGCGGTAACCAGTGGCGTCTCGCGAGAGAAATCCTTCTTGTAACCGAACTGACTGTGCAAAGATACACAATTATTTTCCAGCAATTTCAAAAAGTGCACATAAACTGTAAACGGCACCTCTACCCGCATTTTACGGGGAAGGGGGCTTATTCACATTTTCGTGCAAAACTTATCGGGACAAATATACAACAAAAATAAGCGATTTGCAAATTTTCTTTTTATTTTTTCCCGAGCGTTGGGCTTATGGGGGAAGCCGTCACGCTGATTTCGGTACAAATATACGGATATATCCTTACCAATGCTCATAAACTCCGCAAGTTTCTTTCTGTTACACCTTGCCGTGTCAAAAAGTGGGGTAAGTCTCTGTTTTTTCGAGTTTTCCACTGTTTTTTGAAAACATTGGGTAATTTTAATTGATTGTACGGGATGAAATCTTTGGTTTTTTGAGTTGTACGATGTCGATATTTTACACATACTTTATGCAAAAAGACGCTTACGCGCCAATGTCATTTCAGAAAGCATTATTATGGAGCATGTTTTGGATCGGGCTGTCGCTCGGCTTTGCCTTGTATTTATGGCAATACGAAGGTGCGGAAATAGCACTCCAATTCCTCGCAGGATATACTATAGAGAAAGCACTTTCTGTCGATAATCTCTTTGTCTTCCTGATGCTCTTTAGCCACTTCAAGATCAAGCCCAAGCTCCAGCGAAGGGTTTTGAACTATGGTATCATGGGCGTTATCGTTTTACGAGGCGTGATGATATTTGCTGGCATCGGACTTGTTAATGAGTATGAATGGCTCATGTACATCTTTGGTGTTCTTATTCTTTATACAGGTTTTGTGATGACCTTCGGTAAAGAAGAGGAGTTCGATCCTGATAAGAACCGAATCATCAAGTTGACACGAAAGTTTATGAACGTCACCAATGAGTATGATGGTGAGAAGTTCTTTACAATGAAGAATGGCAAACGATATGCGACGCCGCTCTTTGTTGTATTGCTTGTTGTAGAGCTTACCGACGTGCTCTTCGCAATTGACTCGATCCCTGCAGTCTTTGCCGTGACACGCGATCCGATGATCGTCTTTAGCTCCAATATGCTTGCCGTCTTTGGATTGCGCTCGCTGTATTTCTTGCTTGAGAGAACACAGCAGGCATTCCGATTTGTCAAAAAAGGTGTTGGCGTTATCTTGTGGTTTGTCGGTGTGAAGATGCTTGTACCTCTTGTTATTCCCGGCTATCATATCGATATTATGGTATCGCTCATGATCATTGTCGGTATCTTGCTCGGAAGTATCTTACTATCCGCGCTTATCAATCCCGATAAACTTGACGACTAATGCCACGTCACTCTTCGCTTGTTCCGCTCTCACACGATCATCATCATGGTCTTGTCGTTGCGTTACGATTGAAGAAGGGCGGACCCGCATCACAGAACGATTGGTGGCTTGCCGGAGAAGAAAACCAAGCACCGCAGCTATTAGCGTTTGCCGATAGTGAGTTACTTCATCATTTCACTCTCGAAGAGCAATTAGTCTTCCCTGTACTTCTGGACTTGGGAGATGATATGATGACAAGCATAACTGGCGAGCTTCTTGCTGAACATCAGGCAATGAGAGCGTCTCTTGAGAAGATACGCCAACTACCCGACCCACAAATGCTCAAAGATTTTGGAGAGCTGCTTGAAGCACATATCCGTAAAGAAGAACGAATACTTTTCCCACTTGTAGAACAACAGATAGAAAAAGGGGGCATCATTTTAGATGATGAGCTTATCAAGACTCGACACGATTCTTATGCTGCCCCGCCTGTTTGTTAAAATTGGGGAAAACTTTTCAGTAGGTCATTGGGTTTAAGTGCTTCCCAAAAACGCCCTCCGGGCGTACGCATCAACAACGTTATAGAAAGAGGAATGTAATGGATACAGTAGAGAAAGAGATCGTACCGGTACTAACCAAAAAGCTTTATATCGGCAGCTTACCCTATAGCTGGTCGGTCGAGCAATTGGAAGATCTCTTCAAACCCTTTGGTCGTGTCACGAGCACAGCTATTGTTAGCGACCAAATGACAAAGAAGTCAAAGGGCTTTGGCTTCGTCGAGATGGAGACCGAGGAAAGCGCAACTAAGGCAATGACAGAGCTTAACGGTAAAGAGATCGAAGGCCGTCCGCTTTCAGTCCGTGAGGCAAAGCCGAACGCAGAGCGCGGGAATCGCGAAGGGGGAAATAATGGACGTCAGCGTTATGAATATAACGACCCGAACAGTACCGATATATCAGGTCGCAGCTACGGCAACCGCAACGGTTGGTGGTAAGTAACAAGCGAAAAGCTTAAACTTCAAAGCGTAAAAAAGAGGCAGTCATTGACTGCCTTTTTTATTTTATCCTGACGAATCGTTGGGAAGTTTTGCTTGACGATGATTCAACACTTAGGATATAACTGCCTTCCGGAAGGTCGCTGATTGAGATCGTAAGTTCTTGTTTCCCACCTTGAAGTATCTGCTCGTAACGACGGAGCACTGTACCGCTGATATCAGTGATTACAATCTTCACATCATCTTTACTGGGAACAGCGACGATAAATGAAATCTCGTTCTTCGCCGGATTTGGTTTTATCACACCAAGTTGGAGTGTCTCGCCTCGCATAAAATCTTGTAGCATGTGGTCGGCGCAGACATAGGTATAATTAAAGCTTGCACCTGTTGTTGTTGAAACGCTTGATGCACATGGGTCCTGCGGGCCGCCACCAGAAGTTACATTCGATAGCACAAGATTCGTTGTTGAATCTTTAGTAAGATAGATTCTAAAATCAAGCTCCGCTAACTTTCCGCTTCCATCAGCTTGAATGAATGGCGAACCTGACAATGTAAAATGTCTATTGTCACTCGTAGTAAGTGTATTCGCTCCTTGAGTCCCTGTGTATGTAATTAGGTCGGAGTTATAGCCGAGATCGAACTCAAGCGAACGGATATTCGCATTCGTAAATCCCTGCGTCGCTGACTCAACCAATACAAACCGAACAGGGTCTCCTGCAGTACCAATCGGATTAGATGGATGAGGCACAGATGTTATACCAAACGATGCAGTACCAGGGAAGCTGATAGAACGTGTAAATGTAACTGATGGAAGCGTGTTACTTGCCGTCGAAGTAAATGATACCATTGCGGAGTTTTGCGTCTTGCCTCCTAAGGTATCTACCTTTGTAGAAATCCCGAGTATTATCCTTTCACCCGGAGCAAGTGTCTTCGGTAGTTGAGATGCATCTATTATAAATCCAGTGCCGACAAGATTTGCACTTGTCAATATTAGCGTATCACATCCTTTATTCTCTAACTCAACTGACGAACTTGTCTCGTCACATAAGAATACAGTCCCGAGGTCAACCGTACCGCCATTCGGGCTTACCGAAAGTATCTTCGTGCCATTTCCGACAAATCCGTCAATGCTAGCATTGTAATCTTTACTCGTACCTGTCCCCGACGCATTCTTCGAGCGAATGGCTATGCTTCCTGTTCTACTTCCTTTTTGAAGGGGAGAGAATTGTATTCCGTAGCGTAAAGTATCTTTTGGTTGAAGAGTTGCTCCGGTAGGAATAGCACCGAGGAGTACATAATCTGCAACACTTGTCAGTGCAAAGTTTTCAATGGTTATTGGTACGCAACCTGTATTAGTAAGGAAGCCAAAGAGCGAATCACTCGGTGAGCAAATAGAAAGTGTGTCAAATGAAAATGCTTTCGGT
>JAYUZC010000169.1:0-5998 GCA_043752045.1 Bacteroidota bacterium
CGAAGCGAATGATTGATATGGATGACCCCAAGTCCGCCGAACTGACCATTCTTTTGAATGCGTGAAAGCACCGTTGCCATTGTAACAGAGTCCGCTCCGCCGCTGACCGCGCATAAGATGCGCGTGGACATATTCACTCCAAGTTCGGAGAGAGCAAGTGTCGTGAGTGCTTCAAGGTTTCCTATATCAGAATGTGCCATAGGTCCTTTCCTGACGTGTCAGCTTGATGTCTTTAAGCATATCTGCTTTTATACGCAACTCTAAATTAAATCCTTTAATAATACCAATTGGATTGTAAGTAAAGTTCAATTCCCAACAATGCAGATCGCGTGATATGCTTATGCTTGGGACAGTTATCTCCTTGGCAACAAAATCGTATGAAGTATAAGTTGAGATGCGCCAATGTTTGGTTAAAGAAAGTGAGATGCTGGCATTACCTGTAAATGTACGATTAATACCGGTACTATTATAGTTTTCACCGTAAGTTAACCCGTAACCTATATTCCACTTCGGACTGTACGGAATATTAACGAATTTTCCCGGATAATTACCACCCATCATCATCTGTCTCTCCGCATCGGGCGAAGTTATGTCAAAAAGACGGTAGAGCGAGTCAATATTCTCACCTTCCGTGGATTCGCTTGATGAGAAGTTGCCATCGAGAGAGAAGTTGATATTTGTAGTACGAAATATTCCTTGACCGCTTGAGAGAAGAGTACGTTCAGTTGAATCACCCCCTTGATAATTTCTAGGATACCATGAAAAGTTTGCACTCCCGGATAAGCTAAATAGAGTACCGATCTGAGAGTTACCATTGATTGATAACGGTGAGAAACGGTTTTGAATAACATCATACCCCGTACTCAGATTTACATTAAGCAGTTTTACCTTTGATTCAAATGATGAGTCTTCAGATACTTTGTTATCTACTTTTGCTTCAAAATTATTCCCTATACCAAAACTCAAAGTACCTGACCTTTGGGACCCTGTATATCCACCATCCTCTTCATAGATACTATATGACTCCTCAAGTAATGTTTTTGGATTTGTGTAATATGCTTTGCCATTGGCAGAAAGATCTGGCGTATAATTAAATGAAATACCCGGCTGTACGGTATGCCGCAATGCTTTTAACCCAAAAATACCGAGGTTCGCAGTACCATACATGGTCGTGTTCATTGATATGCCGTAGTTATAACTTGACTCACGGAAAAGCCCTCGTTCAATGCTTTCATCGAAGACAACCGTTGTATCAAACTTACCATTATACTCATTGATAGAAAGCCTTGGCGACTTTGTTTTACGCCTGATGAACCAACGTTCACCATAATTAAATGAGGGCGTCAGTGAAATATAACCAAGTTTAGGAGAAATAGATATTCCTGGAGAATGACTAATAGAAAATTGCTCTCTGACTTTAAAAGTAGTATCTGCTAATATACCCCTTGATGTATCTTGATTTACTACAAGTAATGTTTTACTTACACTTCGTGAAGCAGAGCCGCCATACGATATCTGAAAACTACGAAGGGTAGCACCAAATCCTTCGTCTTCTAACTCTGCGAAGGGGATGATTGGTGTTCTTTTCCCCCAACTAATTCGAGGGCTTGTCTCATCAAATGTGCCATCGCGTAAATTCTGTGATCGTGAGTAATCCGCATTCAATGAAAAGTCAATTGCCTCGAACATAGTTGAAAATGATGCGTTTGAGGATACTCGTTGGTTTACAACATCGTTAATGTTCTGTGCATTGTTGCGATTATAATTGTTGCTTTGAAAGCTCAAGTTTGCTGAGATACTCGTGATTGGGTCGATATTAAGACGAGACATACCTAACGCGATCTTGAAATCTTCAGAGTAGGGATCATCTATAGAATATCGTGTGCGGCCATATCCAAGTTCAAGTCTGATGGGGCTGTTGAGAAGATACCTCTTCATATATTGAGCAAGGAACGTCAAATTATATCCACCGCGTGTATAGATGTCGGTCCTCACTGCAGCATCTAAATGATCGTCAATGATCTGATAGTATCCCAGATGAGTAAGTCCATAGCCACGAGAAGATTGTGTGCTATAACTCGGTGCAATAAGCCCGCTCCGTCTGCCGCCTTGATGATTCGGAAATACACCGAATGGTAACGCGAAGATCGGAACATCAGCAATATAGAGTACAACAGGTTGCGCAAATACCTGCTCACCGGAGATCAACTTCATTCTCGCGGATTCAAAGTAAAAGTGTGGAGTAGGCGCATCACACGTCGTATATCTTCCGTTCTGAACAAACAGTGTTTTTGGTGCAACCTGTTTAATCTTTTCGCCTGAATAAAATCCGCCTTCCATGCTCGTTGTGGCAAGTGAAACAGTCCCCTGTTTTGTATTGAAGTTATAGACGATGACCTCACCTTCGTACGGTGTTGTCCCGTCTATCAAGAGCGGTGCCCCTCGACTTGTGACACGATTAGTATCACGAGTTATTCGTCGGCGTTTCGTAAGCGAGTTGGCAAGAACAGAGTCATATGCTTCGCTCGTTGCTGTGAGCGTTCCGGCTGTAAAATCCATCACAATGCGATGAGCATTGATATGTTGGGTACGAAAATCAAGTTTAGATTCACCTGTAAGTATCATACGACGATTCACTACATCGAAGTTTGTTGAGTCTTTTGCCTTGTAATAGACAATCGTGTCTATATCTCCCCGAACTGAATCAACGGCAACATACAAAGAATCAGGCAGGTCATAACCAGGACGTTTTGCAACAGTGGTTTTTGCAGTTCCCTCCTTTGCTTTGGCGCTATCTAATTGTTGTGAGAATACATCTGTGCTCCATAAAATTAAAACAAAGAAGAGCGTGTACGCTCCGCTTCGTCCTACTCTATAGCACACCGTATTAATCATAGTGTGGTCGTGTGGCGTATGGTATAGGATCAGCAGCTCCCGCTAACTCGAAGCCCCTCAGACGCAACGCGCAGGAATCACATTCACCACATGCCAACTCTTGCGACTTGTAGCATGACCACGTAAGTGAAAGTGGTGCGCCTAACTCAAGAGACTTGCTAACTATCTCGGATTTCTTGAGCGAGATAACCGGAGTAATTATCTTGATGTTTGTCTCGGGCTTCGTGCCAAGATTAATAGTCTTCTCGAACTCGCCAAAGAATACTTTGCGGCAATCTGGATAGCCCGAAGAATCTTCTTCAACTGCACCAACATAAATTCTTTCTGCGCCAATGACCTCCGCCCACCCTGCAGCTATGGCAAGAAACGTGCCATTACGAAATGGCACGTAGGATGATGGAATGTTCGTTGCATTGAGGTCTGCCTTGGTAACTTCCATCTTCTCATCGGTCAAACTTGAGCCGCCGATCTGGCGTAGCCACTCAACATCAACAACAAGACGCTCGGATATACCAAGTGTATCAGCGACAGCATGGAATGCCGCAAGCTCGCGCCGCTCGGTGCGATGACGATAATTAAAATGTATTACTGCGACGGTATCGGATTCCTGCTTGGCTATTGTTGCCGTAAGCGTTGAATCCATACCGCCGGATAGAAGTACTACTGATGTCATTCAAGCATGTGCCCTTGATGTTCGAGAACCTTGACGTTTGCAATGTTGATTCGTATAAGTCCGGAAACTTCTGCACTCGTCCGTTCAGTCTCCTGCACGACAACGCGAAGCTCGTGGATATTCTTAAAGACGACGAATTCATCGGAAAGTTTCTCGAACATCCATGCGGCGATATTCTCGGCTGTTGTCGAAAAATCAACAAAGACTGCTTTAAGCTTGCTTGTCTCCAGAAACGCCCGACAAAGCTCATCCGAGTTGTCGCAGAGGAATGAATGATCTATCTCTTCGATGATCGGAGAGACGATATTCGACATATCAAAATAATCAAGCACCATTCCGTTGCGGTCCGGCTCGCCGGCAAGTTCGATAGTCATCGAATAGGAATGCCCGTGCACATTCCGGCAACCGCCGTCATGGAACGGCAGACGGTGGGCCATCTCCCAGCGAAAGCTTTTTGAAATTCGTGTGAGCATTACTTCTTGAGCTTTACGACCTTTACACGTTTCGTTGGTTTCGGTGTAGGATCAAAATCCTGAATGTATCCGACCTCAATGGTTGAATGAATACCACCGCGTGTCGTGAACTTACCTATCACTGTCATCGAGCGCGGCTTCAATGCACCGATAAGATCTTCAAGTATCTCATTGACAACTGATTCATAGAAGATACCTTTGTCGCGGAAAGCGAAGTAGTAATACTTCAACGACTTTAATTCAACGCAGAGCATATCGGGTACGTACTCGACCGCTATCTCTCCGAAATCAGGCATGCCCGTCATCGGGCAGACCGATGTGAATTCGGGATTAACATGCATGATGGTATAATTGCGTTCAGGTCGCGAGTTTGGAAATACGTGTAGTTCAGGTATCTTTGCCATTATAGTATCAGTAAGTATCAGTTATTTTTTATCATTACATTTGCATGAAGACGAACTTGTCGTCGTCGGGTCCTGACCCGGCGCAAGCATTATTCGCGTTGGGTCATAGAATGCCGATAGAATGGCAGCACGAAGGGTACGAATCTCGCCTTCGCCATTATCCGCCGGTGTCATTGCCTTTATCACATACGTTCTAGATTCATCGCCGATGAATAGCCAAACGTGGTTATAGTCATCACCATCGACTTCTGCCGATAGCCCAACAAGAAAGCCACGATACTTATTATTGAGTATAACGCTCATCTTCTCGCGAAGTGTGAATCCGAACGAGTCAATTGCAGTCGTTACATCAAATCGTCGAAGAAAACCGTCGGCAACAGATAGCACCGGCGCAGTTACTTCCTCGATACGGATAACGCTCTTCGTCTTCTCATTGCGGAATCCGTTGTCAATGGGACTGAACAGGTACCCATCAGGCAACTTCAAGCTTACCTTAGTGAACGGATAGTCGCGGTAGTCCTCCGTTAGGTAGTTCGTAACGTTTATCGTCTGCTCTTGGGCATAGAGCGACACTTGCAATCCGAAAAGAAGGACATAAAAGATGACATGTTTTAGAGTGTTTCTCATTCGCCCAGTATTACTAATTTTTCTGATTGGCTCAAGCTCGTTATCAACGATGGCATAAGCGGCTTTAGATAAGAGTACTTATTATGTTTTGCCCTTAAGACAATCACCTTAAACAGATACTTGCTTAAGTTTTGCTGATGTTGTAGATTCTTATCCGTCGTTATGAACACATCATATCCGTTTTCACTAATACGTCTAAGTAACTCACCGTTCTTCACACCATCCCACCCAACTTCATTGACAGTGACAACAGTGTGTTCGTTCGGAAAATCTCTCTTGCATTGACGAGGGATATTCTCATCTAATAATATCTTCATGAAGGATCTTTTCTGATGTTACTAACTTCCCTGCCAACTCAAGTACTGTAATGGCGAGTGGCTCGCTCACGCTCGGAAAATCTTCCAAGAAATCCTCTAGCCGCTCACCTGTTTCGATGTAGTCGAAAAGAGTTTGGATTGCAACTCTCGTACCCGTAAAAACGGGAGTCCCACTCATGATATCAGAATCTATGGTTATTGCATCATATCGCATATTTTTTCCTTTCTCATACTCCCCTCTCTACATCAGGCCAAATGAGCTTGTGAAGCTGGGTTTGTAGCTTTACATGTAGTTTATCCGCGAGTATCCACTCTGCAAGTTCTCGCATCGAAAGTTTACCATGTACTGCCGATACAAGGATAGTACTTACTTTACTATTCAAACCAAAAAGCTCAATCTGTTCTTTCATCCAGCCGTAATCTTCACGCGAACCAATGACGAACTTCACTTCATCATGCGGCATGAGATACTTGATGTTATCATAAAGATTACGCTTTGTCATTGCTGATGATGGAGTCTTCAAATCCATAATGCGCTTTACACGAGTATCAACATTCTCGATGCTGACATGTCCACCCGTCTCGACCATCACATCATACCCTTCATCG
>JAYUZC010000170.1:0-2260 GCA_043752045.1 Bacteroidota bacterium
CGGCGGCACGTTCCGCCTTAATGAAACCGGCGATCTCCGCTCGATGGACCCTGTCCAGATAAACGACGCCACCAGTCGTCACGTCGGCGAGAACGTCTATGACCAGCTTCTTGAGTTCAACGACAAACTCGAACTAAAACCTTCGCTTGCAAAGAGCTACGAAATTTCACCCGATGGCATCACCTACACATTCCATCTCCGTGATGATGTGTATTTCAATGATGACCCCTGCTTCCCTGACGGTAAGGGTCGCAAGTTCACTGCGAAGGATGTAGTCTATTCTTGGAGCCGCGCACTCGACCCTCGCACCAATACGCTTGCCCTTCCCTACTTCCAAGTTATCAAAGGCGCAAAAGAATACTTTGATAGCAAAGCATCACTTTCCGGCGGAGTCGCAGGATTGCAAGCGCCGGATGATACAACATTCGTCGTTATGCTGAAAGAGCCGTTCTCGCCGTTCATTCAATATGTTGCTGTCAGTAATGCATTCATCTATGCACGCGAGGCAGTTGAAAAATATGGTAAGGACTTTACCCATCATGGCGTAGGCACTGGTCCGTTCCGTTTTGTAGAGTACAAAGAAGGAAGACAATGCATCCTCGTTCGCAATCCGAAGTATTGGGATAAGGATGAAGCTGGTAACCAGCTTCCTCTTCTTGATACGTTGAAGTTCTCTTTCATGCAGGATAACAAAGCTGCATTCTTAGCATTCAAGATAGGCGAACTTGACCGACAGTACCGCATCCCCAACGAGTTCTTCCCGCAAGTATGCGATGAGAATAAGAATGTGCAAGGTGAATACAAAAAATTCCAACTGCATAAGGTTGCCGCTCTCGGCACACAGTTCTATGGTTTTAACTGTACGAAGCCCGGTGTTAGCAATATCCATCTTCGCCGCGCGATCGCTTTTGCTATTGATAGAAAAAAGATCATCAAGTATGTCTTGAAAAATCAGGCATATCTTCCAGGCGAACATGGTCTTGTCCCTCCGCCAATGTCGGGCTATCCGTTCGAGAAAGTAAAGGGATACTCTTTCAATCCAGACAGTGCCCGAGCTGAACTCGACATCGCTAAAAAAGAACTTGGCACTCTTCCGGAGCTTACCTTGCAACTTAATAAAGGCGGCGGAAGAAACGAAGACGTCGCACAGGCGATACAATCGCAGTTAAAAGAAATACTTGGGCTTGATATCAAACTTCAGCTAACCGAATGGGCACAGCACACGGCGAACATTGACGACGGCAAAGCGATATTTTTCCGTTTGGGCTGGATTGCTGACTATCCCGATCCGCAGAACTTCCTGAATCTGCTCTACTCGAAGAACATCCCATCATCAGGACCAAGCTCGATCAACCAGACTCGTTATCGCAATCCGGAGTTCGATAAACTCTATGAAGCGGCAATAAAAGAAACTGACCTTACAAAGGCAAACGAGCTATGGGCGCAGGCAGATCAGCTATCAATACGCGATGCCGCACAGATCATCATCTATTACGATGAAGACTATCACATGCTCCAACCCTGGGTACGCGACTACCCCATCAACGCGCAGGATAACAACCCAATGAAGCATTGCTGGTTCGCGGAGTAAGAAGTATTTGAGTTTATACCGTAGGGGCACACGGAAGTGTGCCCTCTTTCCTCATTTTTGCCCCGCAACCTATGGAATGATATTCCGTATTGATAGTTATATCTATTGTGAAATACATTGTAATTATAGGTCTTCTTGCACTTTGCTCGTGTTCGGATAATGCTATCTCTGACCCGAGCCAGGTCGTTTTTCCGGATAAGGACGTAAGCTACAGACAGCACGTGGCTCCGTTAATGTCATTGTCATGTGCGTTTTCCGGTTGTCATGATGCACCGCGTACCACTAACAACAATAAGTATTTTACTTCATGGGTTGGGGTTCGAGGTGTTGCAGAGCCATTTGATACCTCCTGTTCGCTTATCAGGGTTGTCTATGGCAGACAGCCACACTGGTCAGGGGCATTGACAATTAACGTGAACCAGAGAGAGGGTCTAAAAACTTGGGTACTCGAAGGAGTGTTATATAACTAAGTGAAGAAATATCTTTTTATACTACTGTTCATCTCGTCGGCTTCATTAGCACAACGATTTTCGCGCGATAGCCGCATGTATGTTGATTACGGCGAGCCGCTCCGTGGAGCTATCTATCAAACCCCCACAGGTGATAGTGTCATAGTAACGTTCAATACTGCAAGTACCCTCTTTTCTTTCATTAAAACTGATAAGAAGA
>JAYUZC010000171.1:0-2257 GCA_043752045.1 Bacteroidota bacterium
GGTTGGCGAAAATGCGGTCGTTCCTGATAGGTCTTGCAACGAATAATCTATCACCCCGCGGTATCTATCACCGAAACGAGCACTTATACCTAACGTCAAAACAGCAGGGTATTCTGAATATCCTTTATCTTCAATTGTCGAATCAAGGGAGCTATTTGTCGGCTGTAGAAGTGTTCTGCGAGTGATTTTTAACGAGGCGGCAGTAGAATAACTTGCAGCGAGCGTAAGTCCTTTTAGCACCGGAAGAAGAGAATCTGCCGCAAATGAAAGACCGAATGTGCCTCGCACTCCATTGACAGCGTACTTTCTTTCGAATATACTGATGACAGCAAAGTCACTCAATGGTGTTACCTGTGAACGAGCACTTGCATTACCAAAAAGCACATCAAGCCGTGCGCCGAGGGCGAGGGATGAATGTGGTCGTGCCGCCGCACCGAGAAATAACTGTGATATTCCTCCTTGTCGCTCGTAGAGCGTACTATTGATACTATCATACTTAAGTATCGAGTAATTGCCATACGATACAGGATTAAACCCAATAGCAAAAGATCCTTTGATTCCCTCGGAGAACGGAGATCCGAATGCAAAACCATTCAAGCGAACATTGTGAAGAAGAGTCGTTTGGTCGCCGAGTGTAGATTCATTTGTAGTATATGAAACCCGCGCCTCAAGACGAGTACGCGAAAGCCAACTCCAAGCGGCAGGGTTAATATCATTAATGCTCCGCGCGTCTTGTAGAGCAGTCCCAGAACCGGCAAGACCTTCGATGCGTGGGCTTGTCGTAACGATTCTCTCACCAAGCCCAAGCAAACTATAGACAGATTCTTGAGCGAGTGAAGTGATGGGGGCTGTAACAATGATTATCGCAGCTACAATATAGGTGTATATGTGTCTGTTCTTCATCATTGATTGAGATAAGAGTAAGTTATCAAAAGCTTCGGGCGTTTGGTTGGGTCAGTTGCCGAGATGTCATAGAACGTCCAGCGGTTGACATGATAATCTTCCACAGCAACTTGTACTCCTGTAAACATCCGGAGTGCATACCCGGTACGAAGCTCAAGAACGACAGAATCGAGTCCGCCTCTAAGTGCTTTTTCTATCACTTCTCGTATCTGGAAGTTGTATGCATTGCTTGTAATGTCATCACGGAAACCATAGCTCCTTAGTATAATAGCAGAGTCTGATGTTTGCGGAGCTGCTATCTCTGCTAATATCGCTGCAAGTGTATCCGTGGGTACTACAGAAGATGACGTTGCCGTTGGTTCGAGTTGTAACTGCAATAATCCATTGTTGAAGGTAGCAAATGGATCAAGCGCTAATCGTTCACGAATCGCTTTTATGTCAAGTGTGAAACGATGACGTTTTGCGGCTCCTCCACGAAGACGGAATGTTCCGGGAAGTTCGGGGGCATCATCAGTTACGAGATGATAATCAAACTTTGGAGTGTAATACTTTTCGGTAGTATCGCCGTTCTTTAGTGTCGTATAGTGAACTTGCGGATAAAAAAGCGCATCTCCGGCATCTGTTGCTGCGAAGCTTCGGATATTTTTCATTACATCGTTTGGGACCAATACGAATGCAAGCGATGCAGTATGAATGAATGGTGCGACTGCGGCAGAATCGAGCATTACACTAACTGTTCCGAGCGAATCCTTTGCAACACGTGCATAGCCATAACCTATAGGGTTTGCAGAAAGATCTAATTTAGTAAGTGTACGAGTCGAATCTGTTACTTTTCCTGCTGTTTCAAGATAAACAGAAAAACTAATTGAGTCTGTAGATGTCTCACCATACAAGAATGTATTCCTCATCGGTAGTTCAAGCTCAACAGATAATACAGCTCCAACCGTATCAGGCAATAATGGCGCTTTAAGCACTATCCATGATTCAAGATTCTCTGTGGGTACCTTCCCTATCAGGAGAAAGGGTGATGAATAGTTGACCGTAAAGGTCACACCAAGAGCATTTACATCTTTCTTCGAAACAGAAGTTGATGTAAATATCCCGGAATCACCAAGAGTGGTGGTTTTTACTGCGACTGTGTCGCGCAGGAGATCATAGCCGATGCCTGATAATTTCTCTTCACAAGATGAAAGAGTAAAAAGAAAAAATGCGAGAAGTATGGCGAGTATTTTCCGGCTTGCCGGATGAGTTGATTCTGTCATGTGAAGAGCTAACAGCAAAAATAGTGTGGGAGTTTGTCATTTTTATGGTCAGAAATAAGTACGTTACTTTTTAGCGAGAAGTTTCTCATAGA
>JAYUZC010000172.1:0-2254 GCA_043752045.1 Bacteroidota bacterium
CTATTTCATCAATACACGGCGCACCGATAATCCCTATCTTTTTCATTGGCTTGGAAAAGAAAAATCACGGCTTTAAGTTCAGGGAGATTTGACTGACAAATTCACAAAAACTTGTGTTAAAAAGACTTATGAAGCAAAAGATACGTATTGCCTCCGGGCAGGGATTTTGGGGCGACTTACCGACTGCTCCGATAGATCAGGTCAAGCTTGCAAGCGACAAGTCACCGATAGATTACATGATGATGGATTACCTCGCCGAGGTGACGATGTCTATCATGCAAAAACAAAAGCTCCGTGACCCGAACGCCGGATATGCCAAAGACCTTGTCGAAGTCATTGATGCTATACTTCCTGATATTGTCGCAAAGAACATCAAGGTCATTACCAATGGCGGCGGTGTTAATCCCGAAGCATGCCGCGACGCAATTTTTGCTGTTGCTAAAAAGCGTGGCATCAAGATAAAGGTCGGTGTCGTTCTCGGAGATAACATTCTTGATTCGATTGACTCTATCAACGCCGCAGGTCATCCATTGAAAAATATGGAGACAGGCGAATCTCTCAAGGGTGTCAAGAACAAGGTGCTTAGCGCAAATGTCTATTTCGGTGCAATGCCTATCGTCGAATGCTTACGACAGGGAGCACAGATAGTCGTTACAGGCCGCACGACCGATACTGGTTTGACACTTGCACCGATGATTCATGAATTTGGCTGGTCGCCTGATGATTGGGATAAGATGGCGGCAGGGACGGTTGCAGGTCACATCCTCGAATGCGGCGCACAAAGCTCCGGCGGAAACTTCTCCGGCGATTGGAAGAAGGTTAAAGATTTTGCGAATATCGGCTTCCCGATCGCAGAAGCATATCCAAATGGTGAGTTTATAATTACCAAACATCCGAAGACGGGCGGCATTGTCAGTCGCGGATCGATCGCTGAGCAGCTTCTTTATGAAATTGGCGATCCGAAGGAATACATTACGCCTGATTGCATCGCAGATTTTACATCTATCCAGCTTGAAGACCTCGGGAAAGATAAAGTAAAGGTCTTTGGCATCAAAGGCAGACCTGCAACGGAGTTTTACAAAGTCTCAATGTCATACAATGACGGGTTCTCAGCCGCAGGGACATTAACCTACACATGGCCCGATGCTATGGAAAAGGCAAGAATAGCTGACAAGATACTTCGTTCGCGACTTAAGAAGGTAGGCTGTGTTTACCAAGAGATGAGAACCGAATATTTGGGATACAACTCCTGCCACGGGGCATTGACGAACACGAAAGAATCGGATGTCGAGGAAGTCGTTGTGAAGTTCGCCGTTAGGGGACAGGATAAACGCTCGATTGTCGAGTTTGGTAAACATATTGCGCCGCTCATCCTGACCGGTCCGCCAAGCGTAACAGGTTTCGCTGGAGGCAGACCGAAGCCAAGTGATGTCGTTGCATACTGGCCAGCATTACTCAAAAAAACAGCTGTTACACCACGAGTTATTGTAGATGAAGTCTGATGAAAGTACAACTCTTAGATATATGCCATGCTCGCTCCGGTGATAAAGGAGATGCAGCGAATGTCGGGCTGATATGCCGCAATGAGAAGTTCTATCCGCTCATCAAAAAGCAAGTTACCTCGTCTGTAGTAAAAAAACACTTCAAGGGAATTTGTGAAGGAAAAGTCGAGCGTTTCGAGCTTCCGAACTTATGGGCATTGAACTTCCTGCTTCATGAGACTCTCGGCGGCGGGGGAACAGTCAGCCTGAAGCAAGATGCTCAAGGCAAGACCCTTGCTTCGGCAATGTTACGAATGAAGATCGATGTTCCGCCATCATTGATGAAATCCAAAGCGAAGAAAAAGAAGTGAAGCAGCCCTTAGCACTTATTTTCTTAGCTCTTGTTGCTGTAGGTTGTTCGGAAGACCCTCCGGTTGTGCCCCCTGTGGACACTGCGGCAACGGTAAATTACCGCATTGTTGCAAGAAATATTATCCCGCTACGAACAGGAGAGTACTACTCCCTTTGGATAAAGGAAGCACCTGATTCAGTGTATAGATTCATTTCTGATTCAGTACTCCATGTTTATTATCCCTTTGATAGCTCACAGTATTTTGGTAAGTTTGATGTAAAGTATTCAATTGATAGCTTGAAGGAAGTACTCTTAACGATCGAGCATACAAAAAAACCGACAACACCCGGGTTAGTGGTCTTGAGAGGTACAGTCGAAAAGCAGTTCAATTCAGTACTTGGTAAAGACAGCATCTATTCTG
>JAYUZC010000173.1:0-5967 GCA_043752045.1 Bacteroidota bacterium
TAAAGCGACTCGCATTACGTTTAGGGCATTTAAAGTAATTCAGAGAAAAGTTGAACTGCTAAATAATAAATTTGATTGTATGATTCATAGGTTTTGTTCAAATATGTTGATAACACTCTTTCCACAGCGAATGAAATTACTCTACAACGCTTTCGTCTTTCTCGTTTTGATCATATCGTTTGCTCATCAAACTGATGCAAAAGTTACGTTCTCTCCGCTTGAACGCAAGATAATCCAATGGACTGATGAACGGCGCAATACCGATAGCATTGCACTTTATCTTACACACAAAGACCCGAACATTGCTTGGCGCGCTGCTTGGGGGTTAGCAAATATTGAAGATTCCTCCGCAAGACCTAAACTCATTCAAGCAATTGCAAAAGAAGAAAGACCAGCGCCGCTCGGTGGGATGGTATTCGCGCTCGGTGTACTCGGCGAGTCAAAGCAAAGCTATCAATCACTTATGAGCGTTGCACAGAAGTATCCAACTGACGATGTCTTCCGCGCAATCGGCAGAACAGTATCAAAAGATGATATATCTGCTCTCTACTCTGCAACAGCCAAAATGCTTGAAGCAAGGAAGGTATCAGCACAAACAGTAACGATACTTATCATTGAGCTAAGTTTGCGAAAGTTAATGACAGATGAACTTTGCAAGTTAGTAACCCAACTCTCATCATCGAACGATCCTCGTACACGTTGGCAAGCAATATATTCATACTCACGAACGGAAGACTCTGCCCTTCTTTATAGACACATACCTGCCATTGCCGAAGCACTTGGCGATGCCGGCTCACCGGAAGTACGAATGTTCGCGGCGAATGCACTGGGTCGGATTCATAATGATTCTGCCGGAAGACTCCTTATCCGTGCTGCTCGAAGTGAACAAGAATGGCGTGTAAAGGTGTCAATCCTTAACGCTCTATCTCGTCTGCCGAGAATGAACTCAAACTTGCTTGATGTTTTGCGTCGTTCTGTCAATACATGTACGAGTGAAGACCTCTTTTCTCAACATATTGCGAATACAGCTCTCACAACCCTTGACGCGATGACATCGGGAGGGAAGTTATCCGGATCTGATTCAATTACCATTCGAGAATGGCTTCTCACTTATAGACTTGACCGCTCTGAATACCCACAGTTCCCTATACACATACGAGCACAGCTAATGATAACCCTTGCGCGTCTGGACCCATCATTTCAAACATATTCTACGCTCTCAAGCATTTTTTCCTACCGAAATCGGATGGCAGCAGTGTACTCAACACAGGCTTATGGAGTAGTAAAAGACACTATGTTCTTTAAGTATCTTATGATACGTTTGTTTCATGCTCCCGAGCAGGAGGTCATTCATTCTTTAGAAGCTCTCAATACAAGCTGGCAAATTGCTAAGAAGGATACCGTATATATGCGTCAGCTTGAAGATGAAAAACTTGCAAATGCTTATCGTCACTTGCTCATACGAATGCCCAGTCAGTTCATGGATCCCTCGGTGGTCACGACAGCACTTGAGTACATTCAAGATTCTTCTGTTATTAAGGACTCAGTATTCTTCAACGAAGCAAGTCAATACATAACCAATTATCTCGATAGATTTTCAACGAAGGAATTTACAGACCACTTGCATTCCACTTTGCAAGCTATTCGCTGGATCAAGCCAAATCATCCTGATCTTATTCCAAAACTCCGTGCTCTATATGTCAAAGCAAACACAGACTGGTCTGATAAAGCCCTTGGAGACAGTACACGTCTGACCCTTAAAACTCTTGGCTCCGATGTAGAGAGACCACTTGTGCCATCGACAAGAAAAAGCGATATAGATTGGCAACTATTGGAGAGCACTCCTGATACGATACTCGTACAGTACCCACGGGAGTTCCTCTTTGTGAGGCTGGATAAGTATAATGCACCGCTTACGTGCTTGAATATGATTAAACTATTTAAGATAAACTTCTTTGCGAATAACGTATGGCATCGCGTTGTGCCAAACTTTGTCATTCAAGCAGGAGACCCATCAGGAACTGGTTTTGGCGGACCAGGATATTCGATACGCAGGGAAGTCTCAAATAGTTATTATGATGAAGTTGGTGTTGTCGGAATGGCTTCGAGCGGTAAAGACACCGAGGGGTCACAATGGTTTGCCACGCACGTCCCTACACCGCATCTTAACTCTCGATATACCATCTGGGGAAAGGTAGTCCAAGGTTTTGACGCTTTAAGTACAATTCAGCGCTTTGATCAAATGGATAACATTATATCGTACGTGCCTTAGACCATCTAAGAAGCATGTAATCAACGGGGATGTTCTAAAAACGCTCTGCGTTTACACGCCCACTTATGCTACTTGATAAACTACAGTCAATACACGATAAATTCGTCGAGGTCGAGGGAAAACTCTCTGACCCCGCGCTTATGGGCGACCAAAAACAGATGACACTGCTTGGGCGAGAGCGACGACAGTTGCTCGAGATCGAAGAAGCATACCATAAATATAAGAAGCTCTCTGACGACCTAAAAGGCGCAAAAGAAGTCCTCAAAGAAACGCATGACCCGGATATGCGCGCAATGGCTGAAGAAGAAATGCACTCGGTCGAGGAAATACTTGCTTCATACGATGAAGAGGTAAAATATCTTCTTGTACCTCAAGACCCTGACGACAGCCGCAACTCAATCATTGAAATACGAGCCGGCACTGGCGGCGAAGAAGCAGCCCTTTTCGCAGGCGACCTTTACCGTATGTATATGCGCTTCGCAGAGCGTCAGGGCTGGAAGATGGAAACCATTGACTTCAACGAAACAGGACTCAAGGGTTTTCGTGAAATATCCTTCTCACTCGAGGGGGAAAATATCTATGGGAAAATGAAGTGGGAAGGCGGCGTTCATCGTGTCCAACGTGTACCTGATACAGAAACGCAGGGACGTATTCATACGAGTGCGGCGACAGTTGCTATTTTACCCGAAGTAGAAGATGTTGAGATAGATGTCAACATGAATGATGTTCGCGTTGATATTTTTCGCTCCGGCGGTAAAGGTGGACAGAACGTTAATAAAGTTGAGACCGCTGTTCGGCTTACTCATATCCCAACAGGCATTGTCGTAAGTTGTCAAGAAGAACGCTCGCAGCTAAAGAATAGAAATAAAGCGATGAAGGTGCTTCGCTCACGCATGTACGAAAAAGCAAAACAAGAAGCAGATGCAAAGTACAGCGCCGAGCGAAAGATGATGATTGGCACAGGCGACCGCTCCGAGAAGATTCGCACCTATAACTTTCCGCAAGATAGAGTTACCGATCACCGTATCGGTCTAACGCTCCATAACCTCCCCGGCATCATGGATGGTGACATTGATAGTCTCATCGAGCAGCTCCGGATCGCCGACCGAGCCAAGAAGCTCGCGGCTGCAGGAGGGTGATATTCCTATATGAAAACAATTCGGTATACTCCCCATGCTTTAATCCAGATCACTGATAGAAAGTTGGATATGCTTCTCGTCGAGCAAACCATACGTGTACCTCAAGAAACGGTTATTGACGATGACAATCTAAACCGCACTATCTATCATTCTCTATATACCAGTACAAACGGGAAACTTAAACTCTTAAGAGTCGTTGTAGAAGAGGGGATAGCGAGATTGTTATTGTTACTGTGTACTCTACGTCCCAAATTAAACGATATTGGAAAGGTGAGTAGAAAATGAAACTACGCTATGACAAAGAAACCGATACACTTGTTATTACATTGCGTAACAACGAGATAGACGAGACCGAAGAAATCAGGGCGGGTGTGCTTGCAGACCTTGACCGAGACGGAAACCTTGTTTCTCTTGAAGTACTAAACGCTTCAAAGAAAGTAGATTCTATCAACGAGCTTATATACGGTTCTAACGTCCTTGCTCTTTCTTAAGAGCTACTTCCACACGATCTCTGTAATATCGTTCGTCCCTGTTGCTTTGTAAATCTTGGTAAGTATCTCTGCTTTACGCATGGTGAGTTCGTAGCGCCAGACTGATGAGCTAACTCTTACAACGAGTGTGCCATTCGAGATTCGTTCAGGAGTGGTAACAGCAGCAACTTGCGCACCGACGATTTCTTCCCATCTATTGAGTGCTTCGTAGCGTTTTGCATTCTCGGCAAGGTCGTATTCCTTGAGAACGCGCGATAAAAGACTTGCTATGAGTTTTGGTGTTTGCACGGATTATACGACTCTTCCGTTTTCAACAACGAACATCTTGTTCTTATCACCGGAAAATTCTATCATACCATCGAACGATTCTCGTGTTGTTGAAGAGATAAACGTCTGTCCAAACTCACCCGAAGCAATAAGCTCAAGCAAACGTTTTGCCCGCATTGCATCAAGTTCGCTGAATACATCATCAAGAAGTAGTATCGGTGTCTCGCGTGTTGCTTCACGAAGATAATCAAACTCTGCAAGCTTCATCGAAACAAGCAGTGATTTATGCTGCCCTTGCGAAGCATACTCACGTGCCGTGCGTTCAGGATCAATCATAATAAGCATATCATCACGATGCGGACCGACAAGTGTACTTCCTCTTCGATACTCTTCTGCCTCACGCTCAGTAAATCGTTTGCGAAGCATCGCTTCAAAGTTCTTACCCCCATCCCAGCTTGCATTATTCATGGGTGCATATCGGAATGACGGCTCTTCCCTTCCCTCGGATAGCTTCTTATAACTTGCAAGCAGAAACGGACAGAATTCTTCGATAAACTCCGCTCTGCGCGACATAATTGGTACTGCAAACTTAATGAGCATCTCCGTCCACGGAGCAAGTATCTCTTTAACGTTTGCAAAAGATGTTCCTCTCTTGACTGCATCAGTAAGTAGAGAATTTCGTTGACGGAGTGCTTTCCTATATTCTATCTCATCTTCAAGATACTTCTTTGAAGACTGTGAAAGAACAAGGTTCAAAAATCTGCGCCGCTGATCCGGTGATCCACCCGTAATTACTTTATCGTCTGGCGTAAGCGCAACGATTGGAATATTCCCGACAAGCTGTGATGAGCTCCGCAACCTGTCGTTATTAAGATGAATAGTTTTCTTCGCAGGCGGACCGAGCACGTATTCGATACTCACATGCAAGCCAACACCAAGCGAGGATTCAAATCCAGATTTTACCTTATAGGAAGTACCACCTGTGCAAATGAGAGATGAGTCAGCCGAACCAGTGAAACTTTTTGAGAGAGCGGCAACGGACAGTGCTTCGAGTATCGTGGTCTTCCCCGCCCCGTTGGGACCTGCAATAATATTTACTCCAGAAGAAAAACCAGCAGTAGTTGTATGCTCATGATTCCTAAAATTATCTATGAAAAGTTGTTTTACAACCATTATTCACACGGATTTCCCCTAAAAACTGCTCTGTCAAAGTAACCAAGGGCTATTGCTTCCTTTATGTCGAGGCAGCCATCATCTACTCCTGCTTCTCTTTTATATATACCCCTATAAAAATATGCCAGTCCGTTTTTAGGAATTAAGCTAATTGCCGATGTAAGATCAGCAATTGCTCCTGTTAAGTCACCCAATTCTGCTTTTAAAAGTGCACGATTATGAAATGAGCCATATGCCTTAGAGTCTAGCTCAATAGTTTTAGTATAATCTTCTATTGCCGCAACAGAATTGCCAAGTTTGTCTCTTACATATCCTCGTCTATGATAATAAGAAGCAGAATCAGGAGAAAGTTTAATCGCCACTGAAAAATCAGATTCAGCACTATTAAAAAGAGAAAGACTATCTTTCAAATCTCCTCTTTCATAGTAATAGTATGAATGAGAGCCATCATAAAGAATTGCCGTATCCAAATCGAGAATCGCAGCGTGAAGGTTACCCTTCTTTGCCCAAGTAAATGCTCGTATTGAATATACAAATGCATTTGACTCTTTGTCATACTGATGATATATTACAGGGGTCAACGTCCGGTAAACATCTATAAACTTTCTTTGAAGGAAGTATAGAG
>JAYUZC010000174.1:0-14300 GCA_043752045.1 Bacteroidota bacterium
CCCTTTGCAACCCCATCCTGGTCAATATCAAGAGAGAACGTCTTCCCTTTCGCCTCACCTTTGATACCTTCGAGTTTTAGGAACATATCAACGGCTGCATAGAGCGATGTCGTTGTAAAAAGCAGTGCAACGACCGCAAGTTTTGTAATAATGTTTTTCATTGTCGTGCTCCTTATTTTTTATTCTCTTTCAGATCGTACTTGAACTCGATCTTCGAGAAGTTGAGCGAAAGCGATTCCATCGGACGGTCATTGCTGCTTGATCCTCCTGCAGAAGACTGATAGCTTGAGACGAGAATATTTTCCAGCTCTATCTTATAATACTCTTGTCCGTTATGTTGTATAATCTTATCAAACGGTGCCTTTGTCGGTGAGACAACTACAGCTTTGAAAAGCACCGGCGTTGATTTATCTGTTGTCTTGGTCACAGATATATCGTTGACACTTACTTTCCCTGCACCGCCACCACCGCCATGTCCACCAGAGCCCATTTGCGAAACTCCCCATGAGTAGCTCTCGATCTGGATAGAAGGCGGCGGAGCGTCATTCGCTTTCGCGCGCGCTGCCGCTTCGCGTATCTTCTGGATTGCAGGGAGGAGCAAAGCAACGGTATGATTGCCGGGCTTTACGTTATCTATCGTCGCATTGCCTTTATTATCGATCGGCGCGATGACTCCTGCGGCACCTTCGCCGTCAAGTTGGAGTAGAAAATTACCCTTAGCGTGGCTACGTCCCGACTGCGAGTATGCAGAAATTGATAAGAGTGATGCCATCACAAGGACAGCAAGTGTTGTTAATATATTTTTCATTGTAGTGTTCCTTACTTTTTATTTTCTTTAATGTCCCACTCTATCTTTGTAAAGTTCAGCGAGAGCGACTCCATCGGACGATCATTGCTTGAACTTCCACCGCTTTGATAGCTTGATACGAGTATGTCCTGAAGCTGTACCTTGTAATACTCATACCCCTTGCGCGTAACGGTGTTAGCAAGCGGAGCAGTCTTTGGTTGTGCTGACTTCATATTCATGCTAATTCGGTTCGGCATGCCCCCATCAATGCTCGTAGCTGTACTTGACTTCACTGCACCTGCACCGCCTGTAGCAGCACCGGCATTTGAGACCCCCCACGACCAGCTTTCGATCTCGATCCACTTTTCATGTCCTTTATCTGATTGTTTCGTCGGAGACTCGCGTATCTTTTGCACTGCAGGTAGAAGCAACCCAATGAGATAGTTACCGGGCTTGACATCGGTAAATGTCGCATTACCTTTGTTATCAATCGGGGCGACGACGGATACACCGTCCTCACCGATTATCTCCACGAATGCCTTCCCTGAATTCTTCTGTGCAAATGCGGAAACAGATATCATCGTTGCCATCGCAAAGACAGCAAGTGTTCTTAAAATGTTTTTCATTGTCGTATTACTTATTTTACGTTCTCTTTAAGATTCCAGCTGCCTTTGAGAAGAGCTGGGCTATCTGCATTTTGTGGAGTGTAATTCCACTCGATCTTCGTGAAGTTGAGCGAAAGCGATTCCGTCGGGACAGGGTCACCACTTCCTTGACCTGATACTGACCAGCTTGATACCATAACATCAGTGAGTTTTACCTGATAATACGTATCACCGTTGTGGGTTGTCTGCTTCTTTAGTTCTTGCGTAGTCTTCCCTTTTGATACACCTTCGGCAAGCTTCGGTGAAGATTTATCCTGAGTTTTAGTAACAACAATTTCCGAAATAGCGGGTGTGCTGGCTTCTCTTCCTGCGCTCATACCACTGCTGCCGACTGATGACGGATTCGATGAGCCAAATGACCAGCTTGCAATCTCGATGGTCTCTTTGTGCTTATCATCTGAAGCGTTAGCGCGCGTCGTCGGAGATTCACGTATCTTCTGGACTGCAGGCAAAAGCAACGATGCTTTGTACTTACCCGGCTTTGTGAGCTTAAATGAGCATGCGCCATTCTGGTCTACTTCCGCGACTTGCATTTCGCCATTAACGCCCTCAAACTTTATATAGACAGGTGTCGCCGATGCAAGCCCTGCAAAAAAGAGCACGAGCATTGCAGATGCTATGAGTTTTGAAATGATGTTCTTCATTGTTGTAATGAGTTAGTTTAAAAAGTCAGTATTTAATTCGAACATAAGACACACGAAGCAGGCAAAGTATCACAGCATAAGATATGACATGATAGTGAATAGTTATTCACATTGCTATGGGGTACAAACATACAACAATTTCCGCCAAATTGTACCTTTAAAAATAGGGAGATAATTTTAACTGGTATACCAGAATATTATTTTCGCGTAAAATCACTTGTATTTACCCTAATTTTGTTGTACTTTTGTGGGCTAACTATCTCTCACTTCGTCTATCATAGACTATTTTCGACAAGCTAAGAGATATATTTTTCACTTTAACCCACATAATAATTATGCCAGTAACACAAGGAAAAGACACAATGTATGGCGGCTCACTAATAACGCCAGCAAATTCACCAAACGACATCCTCATCTCCGGAAACGGGACTTTCTCATTCAACACATGGAAGGGGTCAATATTAGCAGGAGGAAATGTACAGTTATATATCCGTAAATGGACATTCGATGGTACAAATTGGAATGGCAGTACTGTATTCTATGGATGTTGGGATGGACAATCCGTTTGGATCTATTCAGGTTCAGGCTGGACACTCCAAGGCAGCATAGGTGGTAACACAACGTGGAGTGATTCTAACTTCTACGTAAATACGACTACCCGATGGTCTGTCATACCTCAAACAGGTCCTGTTGGTGATGCGACTGACCAAAGCTTCACTACTCCAATTACCATTGTTCCAGGAAGCATCGTAAGCGGCAAACAGCCGTTTACAACAACACTCGCAAGTGTGAATAATGGCGGTGGGACGGGGAATATAGTGATAACCATAGATGTACAGAACGACGTACGATAATCTTCAACAAATCACTGGGTTTGGAAAGAAGAGATTTCATTAAGTATTTCTTGACTCTCTTCTTTCCGTCCTAATTTCTCCAACAATATGATGTAATTACGTGCTGTAGTAATAACTCCTGGGTGTGAAATTCCTAATAATTCTCTTCTTGATGGATAATAAACAGAATAATATTTTTCTGCTTCAACGAGATCACCTTCTTGAGCATAAATTGACCCTAACCTTAGATATGCTGCTATAACCTCAGAATGTCTATCTCCGTACAATTTTATACGTATTCGAATCAGCTTCTTACAAAATTGTTTAGCCATCTCAAATTCTAATAAGTATGTTAACACCTCTGATTTAAAGGAGTACAAATTCGCAACTTGGGCATTATTTTCTCCTACTGTCTGGACAAGTTTTTGGAGGGCATTGGTGAAGATTTCATCTGCACTTTGATACTCATGGAGTTGCATCTTAAGATTGGCAAGATTTATTTCATGTCTGATGGTTTGTGGATGTGCAGCACCCTGAGTTATATTGTCGATCTCAATAGCTTGTTCCCATAGTTCTGATGCTTCATCAAAAGAATTTAGTTGGAAAAGCTGTGAGGCAAGATTATTCAGTAGCTCAGAAATAAAAGGATGTATTCTACCATAAATATTTATGGACATGGCGAGTGTTTCTCTTTGCGAACTAACTGCCTTTTCATAAACCCCCTGATAATAATACACAACGGCGAGATTTGTCCGTGTTTCTAATAACTCCCTTCTGTCATTAATTTCCTCAAATAATTCAATAGCTTGGTTAAATAATGCTTCTGCGTCTTTATACTTTGTCAAATATACATACACCGTCCCAAGTTCTCGAATAGCATTTGCACGAGCGGGTGTATTTTCTCTATATACTTCATCAGATAAGTGAACTGCCTCTTTAAGCGGCTTTTCTGCTGCTGCGAAGAGCGAGGCACGAGTTAAGAACTGACCGAGTGTGACGAAGATGTCTGCTTGCTGGCGCGGCGGGAGCGTGGTTTTTGCTTTTTCGTAGAGTTTCTCGTATGCGGCGGGCATTTGGTCATTGGCTTCGAGCTTCGTCCAGTAGCCGAGGAGTTCGTAGTGGCGCTCTGCTTCGGCTAGCAGTGGGAAGAGAGTAATATCAGAAAGCGTCTTGATCGCACGTTCTTTTTCTTTTGCCTCGATCCACTGCCACGGCTCTTCATCGCGGCGACGGGGGGTGGGGGGTGTATCGGCAAAGTAACGTGCAATATGTGCATGTGCTTCGCGCTCGGCCTGTTCATCAGCGATGTATCGCTCACGCACTGCATCGCGAAGATACTGATGGAAGAATGTATAGAGACCTGCTGGCTGCATGAGGTGGTACTCAAGACCTGCGATTAGGAGCGAGAGCGCAAGGCGAGTCAGCCCCGTAATCTCAAGCAGTTCGTTCTCGGTAAGTCCGTAACGCGCCGCCCATATTGCGCGCATTACCGAACGGACGGACTCTTCCCCATAAATACCTTCAAGCCGCGAGAGCACATGTTGGAATAGCTCGCGCTCATTGTGCGATGAGAGACACGTCACAAGATGCGTCTCGTACTCTTCATACACTCCAAAGACGCGAAGCTCCTCAAGCACCGTTCGCAAAAAGAGCGGGCTCTCGCAAGCTGCTTGGTTTGCTATCATCGCGAACTGCTCGTCGGTGAGTGTCTTATGATACTTTGATAGAAAGTCAACGGCAATGTTGCGCCGCATCGCGTTATCAAGCGGCTTAACTTCTACTTCCTGCCATCCGCGTTTATGAAGGTTATCGTATGAGATGCCTTCAGTCGTCGAGAGCACAAGCCGCACGTTCGGCGGAATAAATTCCGGCAGCCAGCCGAGTTCGTTATCAACGAGCGGAAGCTGATTGAGCGCATCGATTGCAAGCACAAGCTTTTCTCCTTGCACCTTTGCAAGCCAGAGCGGAAATTCTTCGCGAAGACGTGAGTCTTCCGATGGTATCTCATCAGTAAGCGAGTACCTATCCTTTATCTCCGTCATCACATGACGGATAATATCATTCGCACCCGATGCAGTAGAAGACGCACCGACAAAATGCGTCACGACAAATGCGTCATGCCTATCCTTATACTCATGCGTCAGATATGCCATGAGCGAACTCTTACCCAGACCCGAACGCGCTGTAAGCACAAGCGGATTGCCCTCTCCACTGACAAACTCTTCAAAGAGTGATATATATTCAGGATTAGCTACATAACTTCTTCGGCGATTAACAGAGAATGCATCATGCGGTTGACGCATGAGTGTGAGAGCGTCAGGTTCTGCATTAAGTGCGAAGTCGCGCTCGATGATTGCCGTTAGGTCGGCGAGTACAAGTTCGCCGAGTTCATCAGCCGTGAGAAACGTGCGAAGCGGGACACCGACTTCACGAACAGATTCTCTTACTTTCGCAAGCTGTGCTTCACCATCCTCAATTTGGTCGCCTGTGTTATGTCGGCTATAGATAAACGCCGACTGCGTATTCTTCGGACGTAATGCGCCGTGCAGGAATTCTATCTCCGTGATGCTCTTGCCCTGCGCTATTAAGTCAGGAAGCCACGGATAATCTTCTCGGAGTGCGGGGTCGTTGGCAAGAACAGCTTCGTCGGGTTGCCAACCGTAACGGCTTCCCATAATTCCGATAAAATGCGGATGGCATTTATCGATCTCTTCAAGACATATCCGCACAACCTTCCCCGTCTTTGCTTCTTCAGCAGTGATGCCCCAGCGAAGATCTATTTCGGTGAAGTACGCTCCGCGCTGACGACATAGTTCACGGACTTTAGGAAATATCTTTTTTACGAGCACTTCTCGCTCGGGCATCAAGTCCCGAAACGTCGAAGAAACAAAAAGCCGCAATTCATTCGTCTGCATCTACTCTGTGGGGTGTGGTAAGATGTGCAAAGATACGAATTCTATCGCAGCCACCCCATTGGGTTCTGTTTGCTTCTGCCTTTCCAGACCTCGAAGTGGAGGATGCCGCCGAGTTCGGAGTTCTCGCCTGTGCTGCCGATAACATCACCGCGCTTGACCTTCGCGCCGCGGCTGACATTCGCGCCGCCGAGATCGGCATAGACCGTATGCACGCCGCCTGAGTGATTGATGATAACGATAGTGCCGTAACTTGGAAGTGAACTGATGATAGAAACAGTACCGTCCTCTGCGGCGCGGACTGCAGAGCCGACCGATGTTGCAATATCAATACCGAGATTCATCGTCACCGTACCAAGTTCGGCGTTGCGGACTTCACCGAATCCCTGCGCTATCTTCCGCGAACTTACCGGCCACGAAAGCGAACGAGGACCGGCCGTCGCCGCTATCGGCTTCGAGTCCTCGACTTCCTGCTTGGTTTCTTTCGGAGTCAACTTTTTGCCGCTTGCTTTTTTCCGCTTGAGTTCGGCGAGTCGTTTCTTGCGCGCTTCTTCTTTCGCTTTGCGTTCGGCTTCTTCTTTTGCGATCAGGTTTGCAATGAATCCTTCAAGTCGCTTTGCATCAGCTCGTCGTCTATCAAGTTCTTTTTGTAATGCTGCTTTTCTCTGTTGAATACTCTTTAACTCCGTCGCTTGTTTTTGCTTTTCTATTTGCGCCAGCTTCTCCTGTTTTTTCGCTTCGCTTATCGCCGCTCTTTCGTTTGTGAGTGATGTTGTTACATCGGTGATGTTCTCCGCAAGCACACCTTGCGTCGAGTCAAGCATGAACTGATTCTTCGTTATCGCCTGTGTTGCGATGCGTCCCATGTATGCTTCGCGGATGCGCTCTGTGCCTACGGCAGCATCAGTAAGCAAAAGGTCATCACTTCCCTTTTCACGATAAATGCCCGAAGTATATCTCTTCGTAACATCACTTGCATACGACTGCTTGAGGTTCGAGAGCGAAGTCGTCGTCTCCTGCATCGATGTATTCAACTCGGCAAGTTCTGCTTCGAGCGAACGGGCTTGTGAATTCAGTCCCGTAAGTTTCGAACGAAGTTCTTTTGTACGCGCATCATAAGCGGCAACGTTCGCCTTCGTACGCTTCTCTTTCTGCTCGTGATCGCGGAGGAGGGCTTCGGTCTTGCGTATCTCACTTTTTATACGAGAAAGCTCCGCTTCCTGCGAACGGCGTTCTTTAGAGGCAGCAGGTTTCTTCGATTTCGCTTTCGCAAATAGCGGCCCGGCTTGGAAGGCGATGCCAAGCAAGAGTATTAATAGAATTCCAAGTCGAAAAAAATACATCCGTACCATCAACATATTTTATACCTGAGAAGTCCATATAATACCGTTTTTTTACAAAGAACCTCACCCTTTCTACGGATGTTAAAAGGTAGAACAACTAATTTTCTCTATGAAATACATACTACTATTATTTATCCTAGTTTCATCCATTGCGATGGGTCAAACAGTAAAGTGGGAGAAATTCAGCGGTCCATCTGCAGGTTTACACAATGTGTATTCATTGCTCGAATCTGACGGATATTTATTTGCCGGAAGCGATAGTGGCTTGTCGAGATCAAATGACTATGGAATACACTGGGAAAAGTGTAAAAAAGGAATAGACATTTATGACACTACGTATCAAGTGAGAAATATAGTACGTTCAAAAACCGGCACTCTATATATTTCTATCTATAATAGCAGGGGTTATAAAAATTGCGCATATAAATCAACTGACAAAGGTTCAACATGGACACCCCTTACTCGCCCCACTCAATCCGAAGTTAATGCTCTTGCAGTTGATTCAGCAGGGAAAGTCTATTTAGGAGCAAATTCCGGTTTTTTTGAATCATCCGATGAAGGGAAGACTTGGAAAGTCACTGCCTCAAGATTCGATAATACTCACGTGGTTCATATCAATGTAAGCCCAAGCAATAGCACATATATGATGACCCAATCACAATTATGGCGCAGACTTGATAGCGATACGTTGTGGCAAAGTATCGCGGAGCATGGTTCACATGCCGTTACATTCGGCTATACTGATACCATGTTCTTCGCCCAAGATGACTGCATACTTAAACGAAAAGAAGTAAGCGACGACCCTTGGGATACGGTTTTCTCCTATAATAATAGTAATTATTATTCTAGTGAACTTGATGTTCTCGGTGAAATACTTTTTTCGAGACAATTTGGCGCTCTCTTGATATCACGAGATAAAGGAATAACCTGGACATTTTGCGATAGTACAATACCCTACCGTGAAATTAACTGTGTAAGTACTTCTCAATATGGCAGAGTATATCTTGGAGGTTCTTTTCACGAGATATGGAGGTCTGAGGATACTGCGAAGACGTGGATCGATGTGAACAATAGCATGCCATACTCTCAGATATACTCTTTATCATTTACATCAAAGGGGACACTCTTTGCGAGCGGATCAGCACCGGGTCGTACACAACTCTTTCGTTCTACAAACAGTGGCGTAACCTGGACCGGAATGGGATACCCGGAAAACTGCTTCTATGAAATGACGTCAGTAGGTCTTAATGGCGTCATCATTGCTCCTTATAGCGCTACTTCTTTTGGGATTGACAGTGGGTATGTTATTTCCCGCGATGAAGGGGTTACATGGCAAAGAGGGTATCTTCCTATATCATCTGAAAGTGTACGTAACATAACTCAATCACGCAACGGCATTATCTATGCTGCTGACAATTTACATCTATTTAGGAGTGATGATAGCGGACGTACTTGGGTTACGATCAGAACATTCACTGAACTTGAAACTGTAGTATCAATGGCAGTTACTGCAAATGATGATCTATGGATCGCAATGAAGACCGGAGGGATCAGCGTCACGACAGATAATGGCACAACATGGACAGATCATGGTAAAACTATTTTGAAGCTTAAACAAATAGTTATTGATTCAGCCGGAAACATCTATTTAACAACGAGCGGGTCAGGGAGTAAAGTACTTCACTTCTCGAAATCAAACACATTCTCAACAATCTATACGGGTGATGCAATTCTTGAAGCAGGGAAAAATATTCTGTATGCATCTGTACCCGGAAAAATTCAATGGACGACAGATCAAGGCAAAAAATGGACTACATATATCAATCAATATATGAATGAACTCATGGTTGATGGTAACGACGCACTCTGGGGCGCACGTACTGGGGCATACAAAGCTGATAAACTACCATTGAGCATTCGGACCGAATTCCGTGATGACCAGATCGATATTTATCCTAACCCATCTTCATCTAATCTGAATATATTGATTCCGAGATCACAAGACGAAGGAGTTGTCAGCATCACAATACTTGATCTGCTTGGGAATACAAGACTCGAAAGTTGGGGAAATACAGGTGATAAATTACACTTAGATGTACGCTCCTTACCAAATGGAGTATACCAAATGTATCTTCAAGGGAAAGGCGTCAATCACCGATCAAGCTTTGTTGTAACACATTGATACTGTTAGTGAATATTAAATGATCACACGTGTGAATCAAAAGCCCTAAATGTGTGTCAATATACTTATACACAAATATCTACTACAATGAATAGAAAGCAATTTTTGAAGACGGTTGGGCTTGTTGGCGTTGCGGCGGTTCTCCCGATGCCGAAAGTAACTGCGCTCGCAGATAACACCCGCAATGCCCTCGCCGATTGCTGGCTAACTCCCTCTTCAACGGCAGGGCCATTCTACTTCGACGCCGAGCAGATGCGCCAGAGTGTACTTACCGATTCAAAGACTGGTACGGCAAAAACAGGTGTGCCATTACATCTGACGATAAGCGTCGTTGACATCAACTGCAATCCGGTCCCGAACGTCCTCGTTGATATTTGGCATTGCGATAAAGATGGGGTGTATTCAGGATACCCGGGACAGCTCGGCGGACTCAACACCACCGGACAGGACTTCCTTCGTGGCACACAAATGACAGACGCGAACGGACAAGTCGTATTTGACACTATTTATCCGGGCTGGTATCCTGGGCGCACGACACATATTCATTTCAAAGCGCGTCTTACTTCGATGACATACGTCACGAGTCAGTTCGCATTTATTGAAGACCACTCCTCGCAAGTGTATACAACTGATCTCTACAAAGGACATGGGCAGAAAGATACATCGAATGTAAGCGACGGCGTATTTCATAATGCCGCTCCGCAATATCTGATGCTCACGACGGCATTTAACACCACCGAACAGCGGTGGGATGGTACATATACTGTCGGCATCAACGCGCCGCAGAACTCCGCAAAAGAAGACACCGCACTCACGGGCGGGCAGTTCACTCTTGAGCAGAACTTCCCGAACCCTGTTGTTGGTGCAACGACGATACGCTTCACACTCCTTCGCAACTCGAATGTGCGTCTGGGGATCTTTGATATGAACGGCAAACAGGTTGCAACGCTCATTGATGCAAGTCTCCTCGCCGGAGAACATTCCCATGAGTGGCTCCTTGTAAAGCACAATAAACTCGCAAGCGGCAACTACCTCTTCCAACTTTCAGTAGAGAACTCAACAGGACTCTATCGTCAGTCGAGGGTGATGACGATACTGTAAATATATCAACCCGCCCCAAAGCATATAGGAGCGGGTTTCTTTTGCCATGAGTTGTATATATTATCTATACTCTGGTGAGAGAGTATCCACTAAATTATTCTAAACCACGTTCCTCCTGCAAAGACGTATGATGCTGCAGTAGCAGGCGCAACAGGCGCACCAACCCCGGTAGCAACTGCATTGAGCGCATCGTTATTTGCAATGATAATTTTTTGTCCGTTGAAGCCAACAGGTAGCGTTGCAGTGATGGCAACATTCGCAGCATCGTTCGAGACATTCACTACATCTGCACTTGGAATCACTATCGCAGCAGCAGCGGCAACAGATGAATACGGTGTTGACCAACTCAAGCTACTTGTCGCGCCGCCTGAAGAAGTCAGCACTGCATTTGCAGCCGGTGCATTCCCTGGTAGGTTATATGTAAAATCAGCACCCTGTCCGCTTGCACGGAATGATGTGTAGTTGATACCTGCCGGTGGGAAGTTACCTGTTCCATTATTGGACTCATAAAAACGAATCTCATGTGCAATGTTATCATTGCCGCCAATCCATAGATCAACGTTTCCGAAGAATCCGGTATTTGCTGTGTTGAGAGTAAGTGGTAGGGAAATACCGTTGCCGCCGCCATGATAACCAAAGCTTCTATCAGCAGTAGCCGACATGGTAAATTCATTACCCCCGACAAGTGAAGAGTAATCCCCGTTGTTTGTATTCCCAGAACCTGCAATGATCGAACCATACGTTCCGCCGACAGTATTAAGCTGACCAGCGCCGATAAACCCGTTAAGTCCGTTCACAATATTCGTACCACCTCCGGCAATAGCACCTGCTGCAGCGGAGAAATTTACTTGGTTACTCGCCCCTGCTCCGATGAATGAGCGCAAGCCGTTAGCTGTGTTTGCTTCACCGCCTGCTGCAACAGCCCCATCGTTTGCAGTATTACCCAGTCCGCCACCGATGAATCCGTATTGAGCGCTAACGTTGTTGTTTCTACCACCAGCGATGGTTGTCCATTGTTGCTGTGCAAAGTTGTTTTGTCCGCCGCCGACAAAGCCGTGTGCATTACCTGCCCTATTGGATTCACCACCAACTACTACTGAGTTTGTATTCTGTGCAAGGTTCGAGAGACCGCCAAGTACGGCACTGCCGACTCCCGTAGCATTGTTCGATGTGCCGCCTACGATAACATTATTCTGTCCGCTTGCATTGTTGCTCACGCCTCCACCGACAAAGCTGTTGATAGAGCTATTAGTGTTCAGGTTACCACCAACAATAACAGTGTGAGTGTTTGTTGCATTGTTCCCTCTTCCACCGACGACGATAGAGTACTGCCCTGTTGCATTGTTATTACTTGGGTCACCAAATAAGATACCGCCCCCGCCAACGAAAGAAAACTCTCCGGTCGCT
This sequence comes from Bacteroidota bacterium, assembly GCA_043752045.1. Classification (GTDB taxonomy): domain Bacteria; phylum Bacteroidota; class Ignavibacteria; order Palsa-1295; family Palsa-1295; genus DATDEW01. Next base: position 11,875 of record JAYUZC010000174.1, read on the forward strand.
CTATTAAATCCGCCCCCAACAACAACTGAGCGACTACCGCTTGCAAGATTGAAGTTGCCACTACCGACAAAAGAAACAACTCCCGATGATGTATTGACCGCACCACCTGTCGTGACTGCTCCGGAATTTGATGCCGTGTTGTTGTTACCGCCACCGATGAATGTACCTGCACCGCTGGCTGTATTAGTCGAGCCGCCTGCGATCGTCGCTTCAGGTTGTGAAATGATATTAGTTGAACCACCACCTATCGTCCCGATATACGAATTGATCGTATTGTCATTACCTCCGCCAATTGTGCTATAGGTGTGCAATTGATCAATAAAATTTGATTCACCGCCACCAATAACGCAGCGTCCGGCAACGTTACCGATCATATTCGACATACCGCCGCCAATAAATGATTCGGCTCCGTTATTCGTGTTTGAAACACCACCAACTATTGCACAGGTAAGTCCCCCAACAAAATTATTTGAACCGCCACCGATAAAACCGAACAAACCACCGGCCGTATTTCCGGCCCCACCTACGATAACAGTGTTCGTCGAAGCAGAATTGTTGTTTTGTCCGCCACCAACATACGAATACTGTTGTGTTGCTTGGTTATTAAGTCCGCCACCGATAAAGCTGCGTAATCCTGATGCGTTATTAGTCTGACCACCAACTACGATCGATTGTGTGTTCGATGCTATATTCGATTCGCCACCACCAATAAATGACCCGCCGCCAGATGCTGTATTGTTCGTACCGCCGGCGATTGTTGCAGCATCGCTCGTTGCATCATTTGAAAAACCTGATAGTGCTGATGCGTAAAGAACCGTTGCTCTATTCGAGCCGCCGCCTGCTATGGTAGTATAGGTACTGGTAGCTTGATTGTTATCTCCGCCCCCAACAACAGAACTATTACCTCCTGCGATATTATTCCCGCCTCCTGCAACTGTGGCATTATTATTGATCGCTTGGTTTTGCGAGCCACCGCTGACTGTTGCATTGATATTGTTTGCAATGTTCTGCCTTCCGCCGGCGATGGTTGTTTGCTGCGCAGATGCATTATTAAGAAATCCGCCACCTACGACTGCATACGTGCCAGAGGCAATATTTCCCTGTCCGCCTGAGATCGAAGCATACGTTGCATCGCTTGTTGTGCCGGAATTATTACCTGCTTGATTACCTACACCGCCCCCGACAGTACCGTAGTCATCTGTGACGATGTTATCCGCTCCCGGTTCACCTCCGCCGGAAATTGTCCCACCAAGTACACCAGATGTTATCGCATTTGTTTCGCGTCCATGGGTAACGTTCACGGATGGACCTTGACGCTCGTAGCGTGCAACTTGCAAATTCCCGACGCGAAGAGTAAGCGGTACGTTATCGATCGTACCCAAGAAATTCACGCCGTCAGTCGTGCCGGTATTACCTTGCAATTGCCAACCGGAATTGAAGTTCACCCATGTCGTGCCGTTGTAATAATCAAGGGTATGCGTATTGGTATTATAGACGATCATACCTTCTGCAGAAAGAGGACAGTTGGTGATGATGGCATTGCGCGCAGCAGTTGTCAGCCGAGGTGGTAAAAAACCCTTTGTAGCAGAACTCAAGTCAAGCAGCGCACAAGTGATCGGCAGGGCATCGTTCTCACTGATCGCAAGAGAGCCGCTCAGCGTTCGGAAGTAAGTACTGTTCGTCGCGCCGTCATCGAGGATAAGACGCTGAAAACCGGCAGTACGTTGTGCAAAAAGCTCAGAGGCAATAAGGAAGGAAGCAAGCACAAAAAGTGCGCGTGTGAGTATAAGCATTAGTTGTTGTGGTAAATGAATAACTTTGGCAATAAACTAACCAAACAAACCTCCTAGAAATTAGTTAAATGATTTCTCGAAAAGTGAGTTTTTCGGTCGCAGGAATGGAGAAGCTGATAAGTACTTTCTTTCACAAAACTCTCCCAGTGCGTGTCATGTTAGTAGTGAATACACATAATATATAGTAGATGATACGCAACCTCCTCCTGATACTTTGTTTGGCTGCAACAGCGAATGCTAAGTGGGATATAGTTTATAGTTCGCAGACCGACCCGAACGTCGGCAATAGGCAGATACCCTTCTGGTGTGGATATTTTTTCGATGATATGACGGGCGTTGTCGGCGGAGGCAAACAGAATGATGTTCCCGTTATTCTTCGCACAACCGATGGCGGCACATCGTGGAATCTCACGAGCACACCATTTAACAATAACGGATACCCAACATCTATTCATTTCATTGATGCAAATACCGGCTACGCAAGCATCCGCTCGCCTAACTTCCCTACTACCACACTTTGGAAATCAACCAATGGCGGCATCTCGTGGCAAGATATAACTTCAGCATTCAATACAGGCGATGAAGCATATATGTGCATTTGGGCAACATCAAAAGCGCTCATCGCAACTGCTT
>JAYUZC010000175.1:0-2242 GCA_043752045.1 Bacteroidota bacterium
TACGTAATGAAGTGCAACTGTTAACTCGACGACGCCAAGCCCAGCTCCGAAATGTCCGCCTACCTGACTGATAGTATCGACGAGATACTCGCGTACATCAGTTGATACACCCTTAAGATCGCTCACAGGAAGTTCTCGAAGTTCTTCGGGGGTATGAATATTCTTTAGATACGGGTAAGCGTCAAACGACATACGTTCTTTCTGTTAGTTGGACTCGCTAAACGGTTCTGTTTCAAATGATGCAAGCTCTTCATGCACCTTGGAAAGTTTTTCCACTTTCATCTCCGCAGATCTAAGCATGTGGGATAATTTTGCGGCAAGGGTTGTACCTTCTTCATAAAGACCGAGCATTTCATCTAAGGGGATATTACCGGATTCGAGCCGTGAGACTATCTCACCGAGCCGTTCGAACTCCGATTCAAATGATGCGAACTCGCCTTTTGCTGCTTGTTTAGCCATAAGAGTTACGTAAAACAGAGAGTTGGGTTACCTCGTTCGGGATTTGTCGCGGTCACTTCCGAATGACCTGAAGAGAACCATCTTGAAGAATGACTTCAACAGCTTCATTCGCAGGGAAATCCTTCGTTTGAGCAATAACGGAGCCATTAGAAGCACGAACCATAGCATACCCGCGCTCCAAGACGCTTTTGGGGTCAAGTGCCTTGAGAGTAGATGAGAAGTCCTTTATTTTAAGCTCTGATAGTTCTAATCGGTAGTCAATTTCACCTCGCATTGAGCGTGTCAATTGATGGATATTCAATGAGCGTGATTCGAGTGCTTCCTTGATACGCAGACGAAGCCCATAACCGGATAGATGGCTTGCAAGCTCAGTACAAATATCCGATAGCCGCCTATCCATCATATAGCTCAACGAACTACTTGCGCCGGAAAGCATCGACTGCAATTCAGCTTTATCTGGCGTTGCAAGTTCAGCAGCAGCAGTAGGGGTTGGCGCACGAAGATCAGCGACAAAGTCAGCGATAGTTACATCTACTTCATGTCCGACAGCGCTTATGACTGGTATCCTCGAACCGTAAATAGCTCTCGCAACTGCTTCTTCGTTAAATGACCAAAGGTCTTCAAGTGAGCCGCCACCTCGACCAACGATAAGCACATCTGGCTTTGCATTATCCGGTAATAGGTTCAGATCTTTGATGGCTTGCGCTATCTGAAGCTCTGCACCAACTCCCTGCACCGATGCAGGTCGCAGCAATACTTCAACAAGCGGGTAGCGACGACGAAGTGCGGTAAGGATGTCATGCAGAGCTGCACCTGTCGCACTTGTAACTATACCTATCTTTTGGGGGAAGCGAGGGATGGGACGTTTGCGAGTTAGGTCAAAGAGACCTTCGGCTTCAAGCTTCTTAAAGAGCTTCTCATACGCAAGTTGTAACGCACCGATGCCGAGTGGACGAACTTGTACAACATCGAGATTATATTTACCTTGCGGAGGGTAAACACTAATCCGTCCGCGACAAACTACTTTTTGTCCGTCGGCAATATCAAATGAAAGCGTTCTGCTCTTCCAGAAGGTGCATGATATTTGCGCATTCTCATCTTTGAGCGTCCAGTACCGATGACCGGAGCGATGATCGATGAAGTTTGATATTTCTCCTTCAACAATTACATCCGTAAACGTATTTTCAAGGATGTCTTTGATGGAACGAGTAAGGTTTGCAACCGTTAACGTTGTTTGCTTTGGCTCTGCGCTTTGCGGCACATCGAACATACCAACATCCTCGTTCTTCGTTTTCGCCACAGTACTACTTTACTACGTGTACGATACGAGAAGTGTTTGCTACACCATGAGAATCACTCGTCCTGATACGAACAAGATATGCGCCACTTGCAGAAAATAATGACTTCGGCAGAGGAATGCTGTTCAAACCTACATGCAGTTCTTGGTCAATGCTTTGAATTTGACGACCTGTCATATCAAACAAGGTGATGCTTACTTCCGATGTGCGTTCAAGAAACACATTTACTGCACCCGATTCTGAAATAGGATTTGATGAGATAGTGATCGAACGGTCAAGCATTTCATCTTCACTTACACCGTTAATTGGCTCGCGATTATAATAAATCGTAACGAGCGTTTTGGAATATTTACCTATACTATCACGGTTTGGCATATCAAAGCGAGACTCTATCTTCATATCTGTCCGCTTACGTCCGGGACCGGGACTTATCGTAGCAGGTTCAAGATAAATATGGTTGATGATTGCCGGTATAAGATTCTTAT
>JAYUZC010000176.1:0-5949 GCA_043752045.1 Bacteroidota bacterium
GTTCTTCACGGGAAGACCGCTATCTACCGAGAGCTTGTGTGGCAGGTTTGGGGTGATATAGATTTTGAGTCAATGCAGAAAGCCGCAAGCGAGCTGAATGGTAAAATGGATTTTACATCATACAGCAAACAGACCGATGCAGTCAAAGACTACTTCTGCACAATAATGAAGAGTCAGTGGGAGAGGGAAGAGGAAAAACTACTTTATACGATAAAGGCAAATAGGTTTGTTCGCGGGATGGTTAGAGCGATTGTTGGCTCAATGCATGAAGTTGGAAAAGGGCGATTGGCACTTGTGGATTTTACATCATTGCTCACAAATCCTCAAGAATTTGAACGCGCCAAGTTCATCGCCCCGGCTCATGGACTTATCCTGCGACGAGTTGAATATCCTCCTGAATTTAATCTGTGGTAAAAATCACTGCCTTGTTGACAAAAACCAATCTGTTGGTGTTGTAAATCACGTGAAGCAACAGCTTTCAGTCATTGTGCTCTTCTTCCTACTGGTTTCTGTCTCGCGCGGACAGGAGGTAGGTACGTATGCCGGTGAATTTCTCCAGCTTGGTACAGGCGCTCGCTCGCTTGCTCTCGGAGGGGCGGCTATTGCATATATTGACGATGCAAGTGTCGGATACTGGAATCCTGCTTCAGCAGCATATATCAACTATCCAACAGTTACTGCCATGCACGAGGCAAGATTCGATAACACGGTAGTCTATGACTTTGCAGCATTCGGAGCACCGATCGGCAAAGAATACGGCTTCGCATTTTCAGTGCTTCATATTGGTATTTCTGATATTAAAGATACACGCTCGGCTTTCATCGATAGAAATAACAATGCCATTTTTGATGGGGATGATTATCTTGACTACTCAAAAGTGTCAAGCTTCGGCAACTATGATTGGGGATTTATGGTCAGCATTGGAAAGCAGAAAGACTCGACACTTTCATACGGAGCTACTGCAAAGCTCATCCTTCGTAAACTTGACCCAACAAACAAAGCAACAGGGATTGGTTTTGATGCAGGTATAAGATACAGGATTACACCGAATGCAACAATTGCGCTTGTTGCACAGGACATAACGACGACATTCCTCTCCTATTCATCTGGTACAAAAGAACTCATCTCGCCAACACTGAAAATCGGCGGTGCATATAACTGGGCTGTTTTTGATGAGGAAGATCATCAGCTTATGCCGGTACTTGATATTGATATGCGTTTTGAGTCAAGAGGAAAGTCATCGCAGATTGCTCTCGGACCAATAAGTCTTGATACACATTTGGGGCTTGAGTACCGATATAAAGATATTATCTCTGTTCGAGGTGGATATAATGACCTCAATATGTTCAGCGTCGGTGCAGGACTGAACTTACCGAAGCTTTCTTTCGATTATGCCTTCATGAGTTTCAGTGGTCAAGAGCAGCTTGGAAATACTCACCGCATTAGTTTCTCGCTTCGCCTTGAACAAGATAAGTGGAAACGATAACGAAATGGAACATCATCATAGGTTGCCATCGTTTAGCTATAGATGTTCTCATTAAGTGATAATGAATTTGCCTCTCCAATTCGCCGACGATTATTCGCCGTATTTGTCGCATTGGTATTTATTGGTTTTGTAGTAAGGTTTGTCCAGATCCAACTGCTCGAAGGTGCAGAGCTTGGCGGCGCGGCGAATATGCAAGGAATCAAGCGCATTGAGCGAGTCCCAACACGTGGCGCAATCTATGACAGATATGGGAAGGTTGTAGCTGCAAGCATTCCTTCATATATGATTACGCTCACTCCACAGGATTTTCTTCCGTACAAAAAGACTGCACTACCATTACTTGCAAAACTTCTGAAGGTTGACACCACATATCTGATTAATAAGATTAAGCAGAATACGACCTATGCAAGATTTCAGCCAATTAAAATATGGAGTGACGCGACTCCGGAGCTGATAGCAGGTATTGAAGAAAATTATGCAGACTTGCCCGGAGTAGATATTTCATACGAATCAAAGCGTCAGTATATTGCCCCTGTCCGTATTTCCCATTTGCTCGGATATACGAAAGAAATATCAGAGAAGATGCTTGAGCGAATCAGCCAAACCGATGATAGTGAGTATTACCATCCCGGTGATATAGTAGGTACATCAGGTATGGAATATAAACGTGAGCGAGAGCTTCGCGGAGTGAAGGGATATGAGTTCGTAGCTGTAGATGCAAAAGGACAAAGACAGGCACGGTTCAAAGAGGGAAAGTCGGATGTAAATTCTATTGATGGTGCAAGTGTGCAGTTAGGTCTTGATGTTGACTTGCAAATATATGCTGAACAGTTGATGGATGCTCATCACGGTGCTGTCGTCGCAATGGATCCGAATACAGGAGAGATACTTTCTCTTGTAAGCAAGCCCGACTTCGATCTCGATATTTTTAGCGGACGTACAACAAAGGCAGAGTATCAAGTAGTCATGCTCGATAAATCAAATCCACTCTATAACCGCGCCACCCAAACACGCTACCCGCCCGGCTCGACATGGAAGCTTATGATGGCAGCTGCATGTATGCAAACTGGGACGATACCAATGAACTACCTCTTCGGATGTGTCGGCTCGTTCACCTATGGTAATCATACATATAAGGATGACGGGTTTCACGGTACTGTGAATATCCACCGCTCAATCGTTCAGTCGTGCAATGCATTCTATAACAGTATGGCGCTCAAGCTTGGTATAGATTCGATGCGTAAGTATGCACGATACTTCGGATTTGATTCTGCAACAGGTGTTGATCTTGCATACGAAGGTAACGGCTTTATTCCTGATACTAAGCGAATGAACAAACTCTATCCAAAAGGGTGGACAAAAGGATATACAGTCAGTCAGGGTATTGGGCAGGGCGAAGTAGGTGTTACGCCAATGCAGCAAGCCGCGTATGCTGCTTGTTGGGCAAATCGCGGGGTGTGGGTTCAGCCGCATATTGCTCGAGCGATATATAATACTGAAAAAAGAAAGTGGGAAGATGTTGTTCCGATTCGCAGAAAAGTACCTGTTGCTGATACTATCATCGAGATCGTCCGACGCGGGATGTGGGGAGTCGTCCATGAGCCGGGCGGCACTGCGCATTCCGCCGAAACGCCTGGATTAAAGTGTGACATAGCGGGCAAAACAGGAACAGCGCAAAACTCACACGGAAAAGATCATGCATGGTTCGTATGCTTTGCTCCGTATGATAAGCCAAAGATTGCAATGTGTGTCATGGTCGAGAATTCCGGCTTTGGCGGAGCGGTCGCTGCACCGATTGCTCGCAAACTTATTAAATTCTATCTGACAGGGCAACGCGAGGATCCTATTCCGACAATTCTTCCGAATACACCAGAATACGACGCATTTCGTGATGCAAAGTATGGGAAGGGTGGTACAAAACCACCAGCCCCAAAAGAATCAACATCTAAACCCCCTCAAGCGCAGTCAAGTACAGCTGTTTTAGAGAATAGAAGAAGGCAATAGAATCTCAATTTTCTCGTTGTAACCAATTTTCCTTTGTATCTTAGTATCATACAATATAGGCACCTATTGATATGAGCATGTTCTCACGCTGTTATTCGGGCACAACACAAGGCATTGACGCATATCCGATCGAGATAGAGTCGCACATAGAAAATATGTCGCCGAACTTCATCATGGTAGGTCTGCCTGACTCTGCCGTCAAAGAAAGCAAGGAGCGAGTCATTGCAGCTATGAAGAATGCAGGGCTGAACTTCGATTTCAGCAAACGCATCACGATCAATCTGGCACCGGCAGATATTCGCAAAGAGGGAAGCGCATTCGATTTGCCGATCGCACTTGGTTTGCTCGCTGCCACAGGGGTTGTTGAAAATGAAAAGCTAAATCAGTATGTGACACTTGGTGAACTTGCGCTCGATGGCACTCTTCGCCCAATTCATGGAGTGCTCAATATAGCTCTCAAAATTCGCGAGATGAAGAAGGAGATTCCGACGCTCAAAGGAATGCTTTTACCAAAAGGAAATGCTGTTGAAGGAGCACTGGTATCAGACCTTGAGGTTTATGGACTCGAAAATATAAAGGAAGCAGTTGATTTTCTCGGAGGTGTATCTGAACTTGAACGAACGACAGTTGATCTTGATAAACTTTTCCTTGATGAAGCAGATCACAATATTCTCGATTTTGCAGATGTCAAAGGGCAAGAGCAGGTAAAGAGAGCGTTAGAGGTTGCAGCGGCAGGTGGGCACAACGTTATAATGATTGGCTCTCCTGGCTGTGGAAAAAGTATGCTCGCAAAGCGTATCCCAACGATTCTCCCACCAATGACCTTTGATGAAGCACTTGAGACTACTAAGATACATTCAGTTGCCGGGACATTAGGTGATGGAACGCCGCTTATAACAACGCGACCATTCCGCTCACCACATCACACTATTTCGTATGCTGCACTTGTTGGCGGAGGAGTTGGTAATCCTCGTCCAGGGGAAATATCTCTTGCTCATCACGGCGTTCTCTTTCTTGATGAGTTACCGGAGTTCTCGCGGAATGTACTTGAAGTACTTCGTCAACCATTGGAGGACGGTGTCGTGACCATTTCTCGCTCGAAAATGTCTGTGGAATATCCGACGAACTTTATGCTTGTCTGTGCGATGAACCCTACTCCGGGGGGAGATTTTAGCTCTGATGGACCGCCAACGTACTACACTGACCCAGCATCACAACGATACCTTGCAAAAATATCCGGTCCGTTACTTGATAGGATAGACCTGCACATCGAAGTACCGAAAGTAAAACTTGAAGAACTTGCAAAGAAGCCGACAGGAGAAAGATCAGAGTCAATTCGTGAAAGGGTGATTCGTGCTCGGAAGATTCAGCAAGAACGGTACAAGGAATGGAATATAAAGAACCCACGTCAAAAGATATATAAGAATGCTGACCTCTCATCTAAACTGGTCCAGGATATTTGTACTGTTTCCGAAGAGGGTAGGGAGTTACTTAAAAAAGCCATGACGCGAATGGGGCTTTCTGCTCGTGCCTATGACAGAATCCTCAAAGTTGCTCGGACGGTGGCTGACCTTGCAGGAGAAAAGGATATTTCTACCGCTCATTTAAGTGAAGCTATTCAGTATCGTAGCTTAGATAGGCAGTTCATGAGCGGTTAAATTGAAACCTCTCTCTGTTGAATGTCGTTTTACGGGCACAATTTGGGGCTGTAGCTCATCTGGTAGAGCGTTTGAATGGCATTCAAAAGGTGAGGGGTTCGAGTCCCCTCAGCTCCACAACTTTCCTTCCGTAACCCCTTGTAGATACTACATTTCCTCCTAATTAGAAAAAAAATCATTTTTTTAGCACACCCTTGTCAAAAATTGCTTATTATTGTACTACGGAGTTGTGTCAACTCCGGGCTAATGGAGGCATAGCTCCTAATTGTGCTTTGAGTTGTGTTGTATTATTCGTATTAATCTAACTGCATTGATAGGTGCAGTGCTTCTATTTGCTTGAGTTGTATTTTGTGTTTATCACTTAACTCACATTACGCTTATGGTTCACAATTTGAAACCAACGCGTGAATTACCAGACATTCAAGGTGTCGGTAAATTCATGTCAAAGATACGTATGCTTACTATCATTACACTAGTAGCTGTATTTAGCAGTCTCTCATCTATCGTTTTCGCTCAAGACGCAAGTATTAGCGGGAAAGTTATTGATGTTGACACAAAGGAAGAGCTCCCTGGCGTTACAGTACTTATCCCTTCTTTAAAGATAGGCGCAAAGACGGATGGAAAAGGAAACTATAAAATCATAAATGTTCCACCTGGTAAACAGACTGTAGAAGCACGGTTGATTGGATATAAAACTCAATCAAGAGCTGTAACAGTTGATGCAGCTGTCGGCGCAAGCATTGATTTTACACTTTCAGTAAGAGCTTTACAGCAGAATGAAATCGTTGTACTTGGTCTTTC
>JAYUZC010000177.1:0-2235 GCA_043752045.1 Bacteroidota bacterium
CAAAGATAGTAATAACCTGCTCTTGAACAGGAAGCGGAACATACTGACCTTGCTTAAGAAGTTCAACAAGGCGCTCGCCTCGGCGAAGCTGCTGCTGCGTTGCTTTATCAAGATCAGAGCCGAACTTCGAGAATGCTTCAAGTTCGCGGTACTGCGCCAAGTCAAGACGAAGTGTACCTGCGATCTTTTTCATTGCTTTGATCTGAGCGTTACCACCTACGCGTGATACCGAAATACCTACGTTGATAGCAGGACGAACACCCGAGTTAAAGAGGTTCGGATCAAGATAGATCTGACCGTCAGTAATGGAGATAACGTTCGTCGGAATGTATGCCGATACGTCACCTGCTTGTGTCTCAATGATCGGCAGAGCAGTTAACGAACCACCGCCAAGATCAGCAGAAAGCTTTGATGCACGCTCAAGCAAACGGCTATGGACGTAGAATACGTCTCCTGGATATGCTTCGCGTCCCGGTGGGCGACGAAGAAGAAGCGAAAGTTCGCGGTATGCCGCTGCCTGCTTTGAGAGATCATCAAATACAACAAGTGCATGACGACCGCTATCGCGGAAATGCTCGCCAAGTGTTGCGCCCGAATACGGAGCAATAAATTGGAGTGGTGCAGGGTCAGATGCAGAAGCCATGATGATGGTCGTATATGACATCGCACCATACTGCTCAAGTTTGTTCTTCACGAGAGCAACAGTTGATGCCTTCTGTCCGATAGCAACGTAGATACAATACACCGGCTCAACGCCGTTGGCTTTTGCTTCAGTAGAGTGAGTATATTTCTGGTTGATGATCGTATCAAGGGCTACTGCTGTCTTACCTGTCTGACGGTCACCGATGATAAGCTCGCGCTGACCGCGACCGATTGGGATCATAGCATCTACTGCCTTAAGTCCTGTCTGTAGCGGCTGATTAACGGGTGAACGCTGCATAACACCAAGTGCTTTGCGCTCGATAGGAAGAAACTTGTCAGACTTGATCGCCGGACCACCATCGATCGGAACTCCGAGTGGATTAATGACGCGACCCAACATATCATCGGTTACTGGCATTGAAGCGACGCGCCCTGTACGCTTGACGATGTCACCTTCTTTTACGAGGGTTTCATCACCGAAGAGCACTGAACCGACGTTATCTTCTTCGAGGTTGAGAGCCATTCCAAACACCTGATTTGGGAATTCGAGCAACTCACCTGCCATGACCTTTGAGAGCCCGTAGATACGTGCAACGCCGTCACCGACCATAAGGACGGTTCCGACATCATAGACGTCAACTTCTTTTTCAAATCCCGTAAGCTGTTGGCGTAATATCGCGCTTACTTCATCGGGTCGTATTGCTGCCATAAAAGTAATTATGAACTATAAATTATAAACGATGAAATGACCAATCATTTCATACCTGTATTAACACTTCCTTCTTTCTTGCCCGCGGCAAGAGCCATCATTTCAGTCTTGATCGCCATGAGTCCCCTTCCGCCGGGTCCGGGTGCTCGGAAGATGATCTTCACCAGACCATATCCTTGCACAAAATACTTGCGAAGCTCTGTAAAACCAACTCGTGTCACTGTAGTGATAACACTATCAAAACGACCTATCGGTGTCTCGATCGAATCATTCATTGATTCTATCACACAATAGACAGAGTCGTCGTACTTCTCATGCCAAGCGTTCGAGTCGTTGAGCGGCGCAACGAGAAAAACTCTATTTTCAATGTGACTAACTGAATTGTTCAGTACCGTCATCGCTATCGAGTCATCAACGTAGTAGAACGCTTTGCCTACTGCCGTATCAAGTCCTCCGAGCTTGTACCCTTTTGTCTCGCATATAACGAGGGGTAATTGCTGAAGCGAAAACCCTTTGTTCGAAGTGACACGCTGTTCGTTGAAGGTAGTATCACTTGCAACGATTTTCCCTGTATCATCGAACTGCATCCGAATCGTCCGCATCTGCCATGCCGCTCCGCTATCGGTAGGGAAAAAGTAACTTGCTACTGTTCCCGGCTCACGAGTAAAGGTTGGTTTTACTTCAACCTTCGGTGCCTGCTGAACGGTCTTCTTGGGCTTCTTCTTAGCTTTCTTCTTTGAAGTTTGTGCAAGAGCACTATCAGCAAAGAAAAGAACTGTTAGTAAACAAAGAACTATATATCCTATTTTTTTCATGTCCCGAGTCCCCTCTCTTTTCACGTATGAGTACCAAAATCTCGGACATTCTCCACATATCTTTTCTCG
>JAYUZC010000178.1:0-2231 GCA_043752045.1 Bacteroidota bacterium
GATGGCTCTATTGATCCGCATGACATCTTGAAGATACAAGGTCCTTCTGCAGTTCAGCAGTACCTTGTAAATGAAATTCAGGAAGTCTATCGTATGCAGGGTGTGAAAATCTCTGATAAGCACATCGAGATCATTGTCCGCCAGATGCTTGGCAAAGTAATGGTTACAAGCTCGGGTGATTCGCTCATGCTTGAGAATGATGAGATAGATAAAGTGAAAGTGTCAGAAGAAAATGAGATACTTCGCAACTCTATTTTTGTCACCAAGCGCGGTGACTCAAAGTTCAAGATCGACCAAATGGTTGATAAAAAGCGCTTCAAAGAAGTTGTCGCCGAGCTCAAGAAGAAGGACAAAACCCCTCCAGAAGGACGTCAGGCAGACCCGGTCCTTTCTGAGCCGGTACTTCTTGGTATTACACAATCAGCGTTACAGACAGAGAGCTTTATCTCTGCTGCAAGCTTCCAGGAGACCACAAAGGTACTCACCGAAGCCTCTATCCACGCAAAGGTTGATCATCTCTTAGGGCTTAAGGAGAATGTTATTGTTGGGCATCTAATCCCCGCCGGTACCGGACTTCCCAAGTTCAAAGAACTGCTCGTTATTCCAAAGTCACTTCTCGAAGGACAGGAACAGATGGTCAGCGTCGGCGAAGCAAAGGGCACACGAGTCCGCATCGGATAAACAAGTATATTCTTGTATAAAGAAGCACGCTCCGTTTGGGGCGTGCTTTTTTGCATAATGCACTTTATTATGACCAATGAACGAAGATAGAATGCCGCTCGTTTATCAAAGAGAAATATGCAAATAGCAGGTAACTCCAAGCGATCTGTCCCTATTCTAGCGGTGCTTCTGCTCCTACCGATTCTTATTTCCTCCTGCACATTTTACCGAAATACGACTACATACTTCAACGTCTATTATGATGCGCAGCGTCATATAGATTTGTATGAAGATAAGCTGGAACAAACGCAGAGCACAGAAACGGGAGCTATTGCCGCAGTTACCACGCATCGGTGGCTTGACGAAGAGTATGAATCACGACGTGCACTCCGATTAAGGGGTACCGTCCCACCGCCAGTCAAACTTTTTTATCAGTCAAAAGAATTAACAACCAGGTCTGGTGATGTTAAGCATCTTGACTCCGCAATTATTCTCGGGTCGAAGATACTTGCAGATAAGAATCCTACTAAATATATTGAAGGGGCGCTCTTTCTTACAGGCAAAGCTCTTTACTATAAGAATGATTATAGTGCAGCTCGTCGCAAGTTCAATGAGTTGCTCTTCAAATATCCGAATACAGAATTTGCACCTGAAGTTGGTCGTCTTCTTACAAAGACACTTATCATTACCCGCCAGTTCGATACTGCAACGACAGCGATCATTGCCTCGATAGCACGTCTGGAGTCTTCGGGTGAGAAAGAAGAAATCGCCGACTCACGAAAGATGTATGCGGAAGTTATCTTAATGAGAGGAGCGGAGAATATTGGGCTTGCCGCAGAGCAGCTTGAGCTTGCAGAAGCAAACTTAGATAAAGAGGAAGCGGCACGGATTGCTTATGAACGAGGTGCATTACGGTATATTGAAGGAAATTGGGCAGAGGCAGAAAAAGCATTTGCAAAAACGATAGCAGGTGCGCCTGATATCTTCACGATCGGAGAAGCAATGATTGGTCATGCTCTTGCATTGCGCCGCTTAGGCAGATTTGCAGAAGCAAAACAAGAACTTGAGGATATCATCAGCAAGATTCGCTTTAGTGCATCACACCCTGCTGCTCATTATGAACTTGCTGTTACCAACGAAGAAGAATCACGGGATAAAGCCAAAGGCAAGTTTAGAGATATAAATTATACACAACATCTCTATCCAAGTGTTAGGCAGGCATACTTTGCACTTGATACAACATACCGGAATGTAAGCCAAGCGGTCATGGCACGTTCACGCTTTCGTCAGGCAGAGCTTTTCCGTGCAATGGGCGAGTATGATTCTGGTGCTCGGGTTGCAAATATTATCATTGGTACCAAAGATTTTTCTTCACCAGAAATCAATGATTTTGTCAATGAGCGAATGAGAGCTCTCCAGCGCTTTGCACAACAAAAAACTATTCTCGAACGAACGGAAAAACTCGAACGCCTTATTACACGCGTCCGTGAGAACGGAGGGAATATACTCGGGACCCTACAGCGTGAGATGAGAATCCTTGCAGAGCGACAAATTCTTGGCGCACGATGGAG
>JAYUZC010000179.1:0-5915 GCA_043752045.1 Bacteroidota bacterium
TGCATTGCGTAGTCTTGTAAGAAAATCTCCTATCGTATCCATACGTAGTTTTATCGTTACTCTTTGTGATGCAAATTATTGTTTCGAGAACGTTTGAAGGAATTTTCCTTCACAATTCTCAACACGAGAAGCAAACGCTTCTTGTCTTACCAGCTGGACTTACGCACACCTGGTATCTTACCGTCAAGCGCAAGGTCACGGAAACAAAGACGGCATAAACCGAACTTACGGTAAAATGCACGTGCTCTTCCGCAACGGGAACAGCGATTGTATTTGCGCGTCGTGAATTTCGGCTCACGCTTTTGCTTGACTTTGAGGGCTAATCTTGCCACGAGTTATTCGTTAATTAATGCTAAAAAAAATTACTTTGTTTCGCCTTCACGTTTGCGGAACGGCATCCCGAATGCTTTGAGAAGCTCGTATGCCTCTTCATCTGATGTTGCGCTCGTTACGAATGTGACATCCATACCGGTGATGCGAGTGACTTTATCAACGTCAATCTCCGGGAAGATGATCTGCTCTTTGATACCGAGAGTATAATTACCTCTTCCGTCAAACGACTTATCAGGCACACCACGGAAATCACGGATACGCGGCATTGAAAGTGCAACGAGACGATCAAAAAACTCGTACATGTTTGCGCGACGAAGCGTTACGCGACCACCAATTGGCTGATTCTCACGAAGCTTAAAGTTCGAAATAGACTTCTTTGCTTTTGTGATAGCGACTTTCTGTCCGATGATAGCTTCCATATCGCGTATATCAGCCTCAAGAAGTTTAGCATCACCGGCAGCATCACCCATACCAACATTGATAGTGATCTTTGTCAAACTTGGTACTTGGTTCACGTTGGTATAGTTAAAGCGCTTCATCATCGCAGGGATGACCTCGCTCTTATACTTATCTTGCAAACGCGGAGCTACAACTTCGAGACGTTCAAACGCCTCGGGTGTTTCGCCCCCGCCTTTTTGCTTCTTCTCTTTTGCTTCTTTTGCCTTTGCCATAACGTTCTTTAACTTATCCGTGACGATTTCCGACCGTCACATCTTACACTTATGCTATTGCCTGACCTGACTTCTTTGCAAAACGCTCGATCGTTCTTGCTCCGTCTTTGCTTACGTTCACATTGCGCCCGACGCGTGTACGTTCGCTGCTTTTCGGGTCAACGAGCATCACGTTAGAGATGTGAATAGGATGCTCACGTTCAGTGATACCACCCTGTTGATTTGCCTGTGTTGGGCGCTCATGTTTTTTGAGGATGTTCGCACCCTCGACAACAACGCGTCCTTTTTCAGAATCAACTTTTAACACTTTACCACGCTTCCCGCGTGATTTACCTGCAATCACCTCAACGAGGTCGTCTTTTTTGATCTTAAACTTCATTGCTGTCTCCCTTAAATAACTTCAGGTGCAAGTGATACAATCTTCATATACTGACGCTCACGAAGCTCACGTGCAACAGGTCCGAAGATACGTGTTCCGCGCGGTTCGCCCTGCGCATTCAAGAGCACTACTGCATTCTCGTCGAAGCGTACATAGCTTCCGTCCTTACGGCCGGTCTCTTTGCGTGTGCGGACAATAACTGCCTTTGAAACTTCGCCCTTCTTTACCTGTCCGTTAGGTATCGCGCTCTTTACAGAGACGACGATCACATCACCAAGACCAGCATAGCGGCGTTCATGTCCGCCTAAGATGCGAATACATCGGCAGCGCTTTGCGCCGGAGTTATCTGCTACTATTAAATTCGTTTCTTCTTGTATCATTGCTTTGCTCCCTAATTAATGGGGTAGAGCACAATTACTTTGCACGTTCTAAGACTTCAACAACTCTCCATCGCTTTGTCTTTGAAAGCGGACGAGTCTCCATGATGCGGACGGTATCACCGGCTTTTGCATCATTGTTCGCATTGTGTGCGACATACTTTGAGGTCTTCTTAAAATACTTTTTATAAAGCGGATGCGGTACGCGACGCTCGTTAGCGACGACGATCGTCTCCTGCATCTTATCGCTTACCACTTTGCCGATACGCTCTTTGCGCTTTCCGCGTTCGGGCGTCGCTACTGTTGCCAATTCCTGATTCTCTGACATACTTATTCGCTTCTAAAAATTTACTTGGCTACTGCTTCGTTCTTGCGCTCACTCAAGACTGTCTTGATGCGTGCGATATCACGGCGCAAGGTAACGATCTGCGCACTGTTCTCTAAGTGTCCGGTCACTTTTTGGAAGCTTAAAGAGATAAGACGAGCTTCGTTATCGCTGATCATTTGTGATAACTCCTTATCATTGTGCCCGCGGATCTCGTTGACGTTCATGTTTTTCATCTTCGTTATCCCTTCTTATTTCTTTACAATAACTTCTTCGACATGGTCATGACGAATGACCATCTTTGTCTTGAGGGGAAGTTTGTGCGAAGAAAGACGCATTGCTTCTTCGGCAAGTGTTTTTGATACTCCGCCGATCTCAAACATTACACGACCCGGCTTGACAACTGCCACCCAATATTCCGGCGAGCCTTTACCGCTACCCATACGAGTTTCAGCTGGTTTCTTTGTTATCGGCTTATCAGGGAAGATACGAATCCATATCTTACCGTCGCGTTTCATGGTACGCGATAGCGTAACACGAACTGCTTCGATTTGACGGCTTGTGATCCAGCCGCCTTCAAGCGCCTTCAAACCAAATGAACCGAACGATACATCAGCGCCACGAGTAGCTTTTCCGCGTACTCTGCCTTTTTGCATCTTGCGATATTTTACCCTCTTTGGTAACAGCATTGCTCTATCTAATCAAAAAGTTTATTATTCTCCAGCGCCGCCACGATCACCGCCGCGTCCGCCACCACTTCTTCCGCCGCCACGGTTCTCACCGCCGCGACCACCACCCCCGCCACCACGCCCACCGCGACGGCGACGCTCGCCACCGGCAGCAGATACGATAGGACGACGGTCTCTATCTTCGACACCATTGACTGCAACACTTGCTGCATTTTGGATCGGTGTCTCGCCAACAATATCACCGCGACATACCCACACTTTGATGCCGATAGCACCATAAATGGTTTGTGCTGTGCTCTTTGCAAAATCTATATCAGCACGAAGAGTCTGTAATGGAATACGACCTTCTTTGTACTGCTCACTACGGGCAATTTCAGCTCCGCCTAAACGACCGCCACACATGACACGTACACCTTCTGCTCCTGCACGCATTGCAGAACTGATCGCGCCTTTCATTGCGCGACGGAATGCGATACGACCTTCAAGCTGCTGTGCGATCTGATCGCCAATAAGCTGTGCATCAATTTCCGGACGCTTCACTTCGTTGATGAGGATCTTTACTTCCTTACCACCGGTAATGTTCTTCAACTCTTCTTCGAGCTGTGAAATTTCTTTTCCGCTCTTTCCGATAACTACACCTGGGCGTGAAGTATGGATAGTGAGTACGACGCGCTTTGTCGTACGGTCGATCATCAACTTTGCAATACCTGCTTTTTTCAAACGTCCTTTGATATAAGAACGAATGAGGTTATCCTCTTCGAGCTTTTGCGCAAAGTTCTTATCGTCGTACCAACGCGCATCCCATGGCTGCGTTACCGCGACTCTGAATCCTACCGGATGTGTCTTTTGTCCCAAAGTACTACTTGCGTTTGCGTGATAAAATTAGTTTATACCTTTGCTTTTTTTTCTCTTGGCGGAGTAGGTGTCTTCACCTTATCGCCAATAACGATCGTCAAATGATTTGAGCGCTTACGAATACGAAAAGCGCGCCCCATAGGTGCAGCAGAAATACGCTTGAGCATTGGTCCGCCGTCAGCGTAACATTCTGTTACAAAAAGAGCTTCGACGTCAATGCCGCGATTATCATCTTTCAACTGAAAGTTCGCAATTGCAGAACGAAGCGTCTGCTCGGCAACATTCGATGCGCGATTAGTCATAAAATGCAGGATAGACAATGCTTCAGGCACTTTCTTTCCGCGAATCTCATCAAGGACGATACGCATCTTAACGGGCGATCCTTGCTGCTGTCTTTTACGTGCTACTGCTTGAGCCATCTTATATTATCCCTTACCTTCGGTTTTACTTCCAGAGTGGCTGCGGAATGTACGCGTCGGCGCGAACTCTCCAAGCTTATGCCCTACCATATTCTCGGTCACATAGACCGGAATGAACTTGTTGCCGTTATGCACAGTAAAAGTATGTCCGACAAAATCAGGCGGAATCGTGCACGCACGCGCCCATGTCTTGATGACTTTTTTCTGGCTTGAGCTATTGAGAACGTCAACCTTAAGCTGAAGCTTCTCGTCTATATACGGTCCTTTTTTGAGCGAACGTGACATACTTTATATTACTTAGTGCGACGTTTCACAATAAATTTATCTGATACTTTCTTGCCGCGGCGTGTACGCAAGCCCTTAGCAAGCTGTCCCCACGGTGACTTCGGATGTTTACGTCCGCCACCCGACTTTGACTTACCTTCACCACCACCCATAGGATGGTCAACAGGGTTCATAGCCATACCACGTGTTTGCGGACGAATACCGCGCCAACGCGAACGACCAGCTTTACCCCAGCTAATGTTGAAGAAATCAGAGTTACCGATAGCACCCATTGTTGCTGTGCAATTGATCGGCACCTTACGCATTTCACCAGAAGGAAGCTTCAACGTTGCAAAGCCACCCTCTTTAGCCATGAGCTGGCAAGAGTTACCTGCAGCACGTGCTATCTTTCCACCGCGACCCGGCTGCAACTCTACATTATGCACAAACGAACCTAGTGGTACGTTTGCAAGGGGGAGAGCATTGCCCGTTGAGATTTCAGAATCCTTACCGCTTGTTACTACCATCCCAACGGTCAAGCCATCAGGAGCAAGTATATAGCGTTTTTCACCATCAATGTAGTGAAGAAGAGCAATGCGACAGTTACGGTTCGGATCGTATTCGATCGTAGCAACTTTGCCAGGAATTTCAAGTTTATTCCTCTTAAAATCTATGATGCGGTACATCTGCTTATGTCCGCCACCGCGATGACGTGAAGTAATACGTCCCGTATTACCACGACCACCCGACTTTTTGATCGGCGTCATAAGCGACTTCTCGGGTGTCGTTGACGTAATTTCGTCGAACGAAGAGATCGAGTAGTAGCGAGTCGCCGGTGTTCTTGGTTTTAAATTTCTTATTGCCATTGTTTTCTATTTGGTCAACTTATCGCCTTGACCAAGGCATAATTATTACAATTTTACAGAGTGCCTTCTGCTGCCTTTACATCCATCGGGGTAAAGAGGTCAAGTGTTTGACCATTCTTTAACTCAATGATCGCTTTTTTACGGCGACTTTTTGTGCCGCTAAGTACACCCTTTTTGGTGAACTGGCTCTTGCGGCGGATCGGCATCCACATCGTGCGTACACTTGCAACATCTACGTTGAAGAGCGATTTGATTGCTGCTGCAACTTCGATCTTGTTCGCATCAGGCGAAACCTCGAATGTATATACATTCTTCTCGGCAAGTCCGCTTGCTTTTTCTGTCAAAAGAGGTTTA
Organism: Bacteroidota bacterium; assembly: GCA_043752045.1. GTDB lineage: Bacteria > Bacteroidota > Ignavibacteria > Palsa-1295 > Palsa-1295 > DATDEW01. Next base: position 5,533 of record JAYUZC010000179.1, read on the forward strand.
CGTAATACTGCTGATTTCACTGTACTTTCTCCTCTTTATTATTATGCAGGTAAAGCGATATGTGCAACTTCTTTTTTGCGAGCGCCGCCTTCGAATGCCTTCTCGATTATCTCAAGAGCTGACTTTTCGACGAGCACTGCTTTGTTCTTCCAGATATCGTAGGTTGAAGCCTGCGCTGCATCGAGTACCGAGAGCGAAGGAAGATTACGACCTGATAGATATACATTCTTATTGTTCTCTGCTGTAAGAACGAGCGAGTTCTTACCATCAAGCGAGAACGACTTCATCATGCCGGCCATCTGCTTTGTCTTGATCTCGCCGAGATTCAAGTCTTCAATAACATAGAAAGCATTTGCCTTCACCTTCTGGCTCAATGCGCTCTT
>JAYUZC010000180.1:0-14209 GCA_043752045.1 Bacteroidota bacterium
CTTGACTACTTCACCACCCGAATACTCTTTGTTGTTACTGCGTCATTCGCACTTAAGCGGACATAATACATGCCCTCTGCTAATCCCGCTATTGAGACTGGGTAAGTATGTTTACCTTCGTCCAGCATCCCTGAATATACTTTCTTTACTGACCTTCCGAGCATATCGAAGAGTTCTATATGTATTGCTGATCTCTCTTCAAGTGAGAAAGAAAGCTCCGTTTCTGTTTTTGCAGGGTTCGGACTGATAGCAATCTCAATCGGAGTTGAAGAATGTGCTACCGGACTTACTCCTGAAATTATCGGATCAGGTGGGAAAGAGATGACATGGAATGGAGTTGTATCCATAGGTATCTGTGCTTGATACCCTCTTATAGATTTAATTGATTCCCATGCAAGAACTACATTTCCAGTATCTGTATATACAAGGGTATAGTTATACCAAAGGTTTGCAGCTTCATTGAGATCAAAATTCTCCATATTGCTTGCCATTGTTCTCCAAACTTTAGCTTGATATACAGGTTCGGTACTGTTTGGATATATCTTTACAAGCCAATTATGATTAATGATATAATCATTTTTAGAACTATTAGGTACGTGGCCTGTATAAAATATTGAATTACTTATACTGCCGAGAACTTCCCCTGGTGGTTTTGTAGCAAAGGGATGGCGTTCCACATACAACCTCACGGTATCAAGCGCATTCCGATAATTGCCAGCAAGTTGATTTGCCCTTGCTCTTTTGTATAGATATAGACTATCTTCCGCTTCTCCTTGTGGAAGAAAAGTTTTTGTAAGGCTCCAAAGAGGATGGCTCCCCTTACCGTCTGTGAGAGTGGCTGGACCGGTATATGGTTCAGGGCAAGTTATGTCAGTAGTAACAGAAGTAACATTTTTTTCATTGAAATGGCCTACTCTTACTACCATAGGGTCTTGTGTATCACCTGATTGACCAATTTGAGTTGTTGATTCAATCAATGCAGGACTCCATTCATTCAGTTTTAATGTGTTTGTTAGATCAAACCAGGTTGCAGTATTTTGATCATTAATATGTTCAATATGCACTGTTTCACCTGGAGTGCTAATGAAGGTATTTTGTCCCCAATTCTCTTCATCTTCGGATAGGACATCGGCACCGATTTTGGGTTGAGGTGTATCACCTGAACCAATAGATGTGTGCATCTGGATTTGTGCCCTAGAGCCATTCTCATAATTATTATCGAAGTAGTTCATGCCGGGAACGCCAATTCCTCCTCCATTCAAAAATGTATGTGCATCTCGTGTGAACTTTGCTCCGATGGAATTTGACTCCAGGTAATTATTAATGAAATTGCTTTCTTCATCTAATTCACTTAAATAGCCGACACCCAAACGGAGTAGCTCATTAGACAAAACCAAACTTCTTCCACCTTTTTGCCTTACCCCAATTCCAACATCAGGAATACAGCCTGTCATAAAAAATCTGATCTCATTAGAACAGAGATATGAAATTGACTGCGATAGACCCTCCTGATATATTCCTGTTGCAATATTAGCAATGAAATTATCTTTAACGAACGCTTGTGTAGCCCTATCTATTGTAATACCAGTCCAATTAGATTGGAATGGTCTAGAAAGAGTGATATCATGGTTCCAAATAGTATTACCATTAATTTCTATATATCCTGCCTGATCATTCATGTCGAATGGATCGTCAGGGCGTAATTTAAAAAAGCCAGTTACTGTAAAGCTCTTTGCTTCGTCAGTCCAACTACCATTGCCATCATAGAAATTAGCTTTAACGGTATTGTAGTTGATTTGCATATCACCGGGATAATATAGAGGATACCCTTGATCTGCTGGTGGCCCCCAAAATACGTTGAGCTGTTTGCTTATCTGATAGATTTTTTCATTACCATTAAATGAAACATCCCCAAGCGGGTTTCTTACATCAATGAAAGTAGTATAAATACAGTTACTTGTAAATTCAACTTTCTTCGGTGCCATTATCAGCATGTCAGATCTATATCCATCAGGTAGTATGTCATAGAGGACTAAATTTTCCCATCCTGAAGATATCACACTATTTCTTATGATGATTTCTTGGTCTGTACTGGTTGTTGCATTTCCCCACATAAGTATTTGACCAAATGGCGTGGTTGTATTCCTGGCTCCGAGATAGAGCATAGTTGTATCCATCCAGATAGACGTACCTTGTCCAAAAGTTTGAATAAGTGCCGCATCTTCAGGGTCAGTAGCCGCCTTAAATGTAACTTGCCCTTTGTTAGAATAGAGAGAACTACCGCCGAAGATAGTACATGGTGCATTAATGTACATTAGCCCCCTGTGCTTTTCAAGTGTATCCGGCTTTCTTACAAATCCTTTTGCGAACAGCACGTTTTCATTCATGTTCAGCAGATACGCACCATTATATTCAATACCACCATTAAACTCTGCACCTATTGCAGCGCCCTGTTGATTATTAAAGTCGATACGAGGATAACTACCTTGATTCTCGGGAGTTAATGACCCATCCAGAATGATATATCCCCTCCTCCCCTCGTCCCATGATGCCTCTTCAACAACACCTAAGTGTGAGGGTACACCTGCAGATAAATAAGCATTATCTGTAAACTGAAGTGTTGTTGGGTAAAGCGTAGTTCTGTACTCATTAGGAGTATCTTTTCTTATACGCAACGTATCTGCTTTCTCAGAAATTGATTCTGATGGCAAAACCCATATTTGTTGTTCAGGAGCTAGCGGAGGTTTGATAATCGGATGCCATTGTAAATGCTCTATCCTGTTATCCATTGTTACAAGTACATTTTCTCTAATGTGCTGTGCAATAGGACGACGGGCACGTTGATGAATTACTATTTGCGCATCTGGAACAATGATAATGTCTCCACCATTCATAAAATTAGCATCCCAGTCCGTTGACCAGGTCATATGAATACCCATTTGATTACAGCCAAGAGTATATGTCAACACATTATATCCTAACATATATGCGAATTCATTCCTTGGTCCTCGTACCTCTGTATAATTATCATTCCCCCATTGCATACAGATATCAAGTTCATCCCTTGGTTTTGCTTGTTGGGCATTCATCCTTTTCGTGTCTTCTGTCTTATATAACAGATAGACAGCTTTCTCTGTGTAGCCATTGCCTACTCCTGGAGGGGCGTAGTTTTCTGATTCTGCAGGTGGGAGTCTATCATTAATGATCCCTGATACTTGTGTAGCATCAGTGGAAAATAAACAGAGGTTTATTGTGGGCTGGTTAACAATCGGGTAATAGTACGCATAAAAGAAATGGAACCCTGAAGCACCATCCGGCTCATCATAATTAACTACTCTTACCCATTTACACTGTTGAGAGTTACTTCCATTTTGCGGTTCAATGAGCCGTGTTGCCGCAGGTTGAAACCCAGTTAGATTCGGAACAAAGACAGCAGCATGCTCTGAGTTTGGGTCATTAAAATCTCTTTGATCAAAATATGAGAATGCTACCTTAGCATGGTCAACGTCTTCACGCCATCTATTTGTTGCGGATGTTGGCGCAGAGCGACCCGTAGCAAGATCGCCATTTGGGTCAAGTAGTTTTGTAGGTGGTATAGTAAATACATTATTGACAATGTCAAATGCTGCAAACCCATAATGAGAAATACCATTTCCTTGAAGGCATAACGCCTCCTCTCCTAGTTCTTTCCAGGTGATATAAAGAAACTTATCATTCAAAATAGCTTCAAGATGCCAAATATCAACATTCTCCCAATGACCATCTTTTACGAAGTTAGGGAAGGTCCAAATGCCAGTATATGGAGGTAGATCTTCTTCTAGTATTCTATCCCTATTCATATTTATATTTCCTTCTGATGCATCGTTCCCAAGAATCCTCACACGTAAGAGTGTTTTCTTGAAAACATCGTTGGTTTTCCCTACCGTAACAATGGCAACTTCAGAATTATGGTTGGTTGCAACCGCTATGTTTTTCTCCCCATAAGAGTTTTCGGAGATGATATTATCTGTTTGAGAGATATAGTGTCCCCAATTGTCAAGCAATCGCATTCCTCGCCCTGATTTACTAACTACGAACTGACCGATACCACTGGAAGTACTACTTTCGTATGTGTAAGAGAGATCTCCAGGGGGTATTATCCTATTGTTACCCCAGTCATTATCTAAGTCCTCATAATGAACCTGTGAATAGCCTGCCACTCCGAAGAACACCGATAGCAGCAATGCGAGCATGATGCTACCTCGTTGGAATAGTGAGCGTTGAAGTGATACGTGAAGAGTTTGCTCCTTCTTGAACTCAGAAGCGTAAGAGCGGTTCGCGGCTTGCGCGAGATGTGATGTGGGTTTAAAATATGCCATGATCGTTTACACGGTTAAAGTGATAAATATGTTTTTTTGTGTATCTTCCGGCGGAGGACGTAGGTCACCACCCAAGAGACTGCCTGATATTATAGAACCGATATAATTGACCATAGCCGCATCAGGGACAGCTACGATCCTGATATAACGGCACGCTCGACATGGCTGGAGGTGCTAACTAATTTTTCTCTAAGAACTGTGGTACTGCAAACATACGATATTTTTTCTGTAGATGCAAGAACAATATTCAGAAAAAATAAACAAAAGCACTATTTCAATATATAAAGGACACGCAAGTTGGCGAAATGTTGCAAAGTATTTTGAGAAAAATTGAACTGGTATGCCAGTTGTGTGTAGGTGCCTGTCAGAAATGTCGAAATTGTGCAGGAAACGGCGATTATTGAGCTTCCCAAAGATTATCTTGTTGACTTTTAATGGGTTGTGGCCTATTTTTGATGGGCATCTTGCAAAACAGGGTTTCATGTGTTATTTTTGTACGGGAAAGTTTGGATATTTCCCTTTTTCTGAGGGATTTTAGATTGCTTCGCTCCCTTCGGTCGCTCGCAATGACATGACGGACTAAAGTCCGTTCCACTAACCCCTTCCCCACATGTGTAAATTTACAGCACCAACCAATTCCCAACTCTTTACGCTTTGAAGTTTAAGCTTTCAGCTTGAGTGTGGTGCACAATTATTCTGTTACTAATAAATAACTTACAGACCAAAAACCCGTAAGATTTACCCTCATCCCTAACCCTTCTTCCTTACTTCGTCAGGATAGACTCCTTAAAAGGAGAAGGGGACAAAGAAGAAAAGATTCAAAGCACTATGATAACGGATTAAACGTTTTAGAGCCGCTTATGTGGTATTTTTGCACTTACTATGCGCACCAATCAACGCACCGTTAAATACGTCTCGAAGCTCGAGGGAATCGGGCTGCATACCGGCAATGCCAGCACGCTGGAATTCCATCCTGCGCCGGAGAACTACGGCATCCGCTTCGTTCGGCGCGATCTGCCGGGCATGCCGGAGATACCCGCCATTGCCGACTATGTCAGCGATACCTCACGCGGCACAACACTAACACATAACGATGTCAGTGTCCATACCGTCGAGCATGTACTTGCAGCGATAGTAGGGCTTGAGATAGATAACATCCGCATCGAGCTATCAGCCAATGAGCCGCCTATCGGCGATGGCAGCGCAATGCCGTACGTCGAGACACTCCTGCAAGGAGGGTTCGAGGAACAGGCAGCGCCGCGGCAGTACCTCGTTATTGATTCGAGCGTCAGCTACTCGAACGAAGCAAAGGGAGTTGAAATGGTTGCCCTCCCCTTATCGGGCGATTACCGCATGACGGTAATGATAGATTATAATAATCCCGCCTTGGGCAGCCAGCATACGGGTCTCTTCTCATTAGAGAAAGAATTCATTAAGGACTTTGCGCCGTGCCGCACATTCTGCTTTTTGCATGAAGTCGAGACACTCCGCGAACAAGGTCTTATCAAAGGCGGTAACCTTGATAATGCAATCGTCATCGTTGACGGGAATCCGTCAGAGGACGAAGCCAATGCGATGATGAAACGCCTCGGCTTGAAGGACTCCGTCATGCTTGGCTCGCATGGTACGCTCAATAACAAACCGCTCCGCTTCAAGAACGAACCGGCGCGTCATAAACTTTTAGATCTTCTCGGTGACCTTGCCCTCGTCGGAGCCCCGATGCAGGCACAGATACTTGCCGCACGACCGGGACATGCCTCGAACGTAGAGTTCGCGAAGAAGCTGCGACTTGAGATGAAGAAGAAATCAAATCTTCGCAAGTTCTCGACCACAGCGAACATCGTCTTTGATATTCATGATATCGAACGCATCCTGCCGCACCGTTACCCACTTCTTCTTGTCGATAGAATTATCGAGCTTGACTTGGAGCCGGGCAAAGAACGCATTGTCGGCTTAAAGAACGTTACCTACAATGAGCCACACTTCGCAGGGCATTTTCCCGGACGACCTGTCATGCCCGGTGTGCTTATCATCGAAGCAATGGCACAGACGGGTGGAATGCTGATGCTCAACACAATGGATGAGCCGCAAAAGAAGCTTGCATTCTTTATGGCAATCGATAAAGCGAAATTCCGCAAGCCCGTTATCCCAGGCGATCAGCTTATCTTTGAAGTAAAACTTATTCGCAACCGAGGTAAATCTTTCCAGCTTGCAGGTCAGGCATTTGTTGACGGGCAGCTCGTCGCCGAAGCAGAACTAATGGCGGCTGTCGTTGATAAGGAGATAGGCTCGTAATGGCAGTGACCATTCATCCGACGGCCATCGTTGACCCAAAGGCAGAGCTTGCCGACGGAGTCGAGATAGGACCCTTTGCCATCATCGAAGCGAACACCGTTATCGGCGAAGGCACGAAGGTCATGCAGAACGTCTTCATTGCAAGCGGAGCCCGTATCGGGAAGAACTGCGTCATCCATCCCTCGGCAGTTATCGCGAACGTCCCGCAAGACCTCAAGTTCAAAGGGACAGAGAAGACATTTGTCGAGATAGGCGACAACACGACCATCAGAGAGTTTGCAACGCTCCACAGAGCTACTATCCACGAAGCGAAGGGAAATTCAGGGACGAAGGACGGCGTAACCCGTGTAGGCAGTAACTGCCTCATCATGGCTTATGCCCACGTCGCACATGATTGTCTTGTGGGTGATAATGTTATTATTGCTAATGCAGTCCAGATGGGTGGTCATACCACCATCGGGTACCATGCAACGGTTGGTGGCATCACAGGCATCCATCAGTTCTCACAGATCGGTGCCCATGCCATGGTCGGTGCGGGGCAGCTTATCGTCAAAGATATTCCTCCCTATGCTCTTATCGGCGGTTCACCTGCAACATTCGCCGGAATAAACCGCATTGGTCTTATGCGACGAGGTTTTTCAGATGATGCGATCAAGAAGATACGCACTGCCTATAAACTTCTTTATAATTCAGGTCACAACTTCACTGATGCCATCCGTGAAATAGAATCATCATCGGAGCTTTCGATTCCTGAATGCAAACTCATTACCGAGTTCTTCCGCAAGTCTGATAGAGGCGTTATCGGACGCTGATTTTTCCTCTTCTATTATTTCTTGTCATTAAACTGTATCTCACTACGAGAGATCAGATACTTCACTTCGTTCAGTGTTATAAAATAAAAAGCCCTCGCATTGCTGCGAGGGCTTTTCGGAAAGAACGTTCGATTACGAATTACTTCGTGATCGTCAGCTTACGGGTCTCTGAATAAGAACCGCTTGTAAGCTTATAGAGATAGGTACCTGAAGCAAGCTCCATGCCCTTATCGTCTTTGCCGTTATAGAGCACTCTATGTGTTCCAACGTTCTGGTAGCTATTAACTAGCGTACGAACGACCTGACCAATAGAGTTATAGATAATGAGCTTCGTCTCACTGCCAATAGGCAAGTTATAGAATATCTCTGTACCTATACCTGCAGAAGGTTCAAACGGATTCGGGAAGTTCTGCTCAAGAGCATAGCCATTCGGTGAACCGATGCCAACTTCAACCGCATTCGATACCTTCTCTGCACCATCAAGATCTGTCTGGATAAGACGATACTCGTAGGTAGCAGGTGTAACGTTACGATCAACAAATGAGTAGCCTGTTGTCGTTGACGTAGTGCCCTTGCCTTGAACAAATCCGACCTTCTGGAAGAAGTCATCTTTATTCTCAACATTACGGCGTTCAATATAGAAGCCTTGGTTGTTCTTCTCTTCAGCTGTTGCCCATGTGAGGAGAGCTTTACCGTTATCTTCTTTACCATTGAGGTAGAGAAGTTCAACAGGAAGTATCTCGCTCTTAGATACGATAGCACGCATCATCGGCATTGGTCCGCCACCGCCCATATAGACATACTTGAGGGTGAACGTAATGAAATCCCAGAAGGTACAAGGATTACATAGTCCGATACTCCATGCAAGTCTCCAAGATCCTGCGACGTTATGTGGCCAGAATCCAACAGACGGAGCCATGAGACCCCATGTACCACTACCAGAGGTCAACTCAAGCGCAAATGCACATGAAATATCACCGGTACTGTTATACTGCCCCAACAACGTACCAAACGGACTGTTATAGACCGGCGGGATTGAAGGGCTTATTGGATCAGATATTGTGATACGTCCGCCACCACGAGAGATATCAGCTCCTACGATATAGTTATCAAGCGAAAGCTGACTTGCTGATACCCAGTAGTAACCTTGAGTCGGAGAATTTTTCCCACCAGGTACTACAACTGGTTTATCGAAGTAGTATGGCCAGAACTGATTGAAGAGCTGACCGCGACGTACGTCCTCGAGATAACCACCACCAACGGTATCCCCACCTGGTGCACAACCCGGACCACCCTTTAGGAGAGTAAGACGGATAGCATCAGGAGATTGGTTAGCATTAGCAAAAAAGATGCGAGCTCCATAGATCGTATCTTTTGCTTGCAAACGGAACTTCATTGCAAAGCTACCGGCGTTATTATTAAATCCGATACCAGTACCTTGAATGTTCGTCAAAGCAGGCCAATCGTTGGTATTATCATCATACGCGAATTCCTGTGGTTCAGGTGAACTCGGAGGATTGATATCCAAGAAGAAACGGGTATATGTTCCGTTATCATCAGTGTATGAATCATAACCATTTTGTGCCAACCAAGAATGAACAACGAACTCACCAGCTTCACCAGCAAGTTGAGCATTCCAGTTAGGCATAAAGATGGTTGTATCAGTACCACCACGAAGTGATGTCACTGTCTGAATAGCCCAATAGACTGTATTTCCTGAGGGTGAAATGATTTGTGTACGAACTGGGAAAGCTACAGCTACATCTGTTGAGTTATTCGCAAGATGTACAGCGACTGGTAATGATACTGCCTGTGAAGCCGGTATCTTTGTGTACGGCAATACTACGCGTACCCACATAACTTCGATTTCGGGTTTACGAGGTACTTGCAACGATATGTTATCGACAAACCACTCATCACCTTCGTCATCCGGAGGGTATGCACCATCATCTTTTGCTTTTAGGCGAAGACGGAAACGGAAATCTTTAGTAAAGAAGTTGCGCGATGGTAAGAATGACTCAAGATTCGTAGATACTTTCTTGAATTCAAAATCATTTCCACCGTCAATTGCTTTTACATATCTCCAACCTCCAGCAGATGGATTACATGCCGGCTCGTTAGGATTCTTATATTCAATAACAAGCGAGTCACCGACGCGAGCAACAACACCAGAAGAGAAAATAACAGTATTTTCAGGTCCGATGAGTGTCTGTACGTCCCACTGTAACGGAAATACAACATTTCCAGTACGCATATAGGAGAATGCCAAGCGTGCCTTCGACTGTCCTAAAAGACTGAACGGGAAAGAAAGCAATGTATCGCCTACATCTACACCAGCATAGGAATTACCTTCGGCATCAGCTCTATCAAGCTTGATGACCGGAGAGCGCATTCCGTTTGGTCCAAATCCAGCCCCATCGAAATCTCTTGGTGGCGGCGGATCAAAAGTTACGCCTTCACCGTCAACTACTTGAGCACCGATAGCAATCCACTTACGCTGATCAGGTATCTCGCCTAACGATGTAGTGTTGTAATCGTTTGAAGGGTCATTAAACGGAAGTGGTGTGGTACGGATACCATAGATACGTAAGCAAACGGTATCATCAAACGGCCACTGGTCACCAAGCCAGACATCATTTGCATCATAGCTTGTAGCTACAGCACATGCTCTGAATGTACCGAGCTGTGTAAGGATGTTCGGGTTGGTAATATACGGTGCGAACGTAGTGTCGGAGCGATTTGCGCCGGCAAGAACGCCTGCAAGTGTAACAACACGGCCATAAACAGCAACGCCTGTTACGACATTACGAATCTGGAATTTTGCTTTAAATGTTTGTGTGACAACATCGACGTTACGATAAGTAGCTTTAGGCCTAATAGTCTGCCCAAGACAAATTTCATAATTTCGTGTTGGGAAGTCAACGCTTATAGCACGAACAATATTTTTCCATCTCTTATATTTTACTGCCCATTGACCTGATTGACGGAAGTTCTTATTACAAGAACGGCAATTTGCGTTCACTGCATCCCAACGGTTCCTAAAAAGAACAGATGTTGCCTCGGTACCTGTGTGGTTTACGAGCCCAAGTGAAGAATTGCTTTGGAAAACGCGATATGCTTGGATTGGAGGGAAGCTTAATATCGTTCCAGAGAACGGTCCGTAGTTTACCTGAATGCTCGAATCAGAGCGCGTAAATACGATTTGCATTCTGGAGATAAATATCTTATCATGCCCAGTAGCTGTTGGGAAAGTAAAGTTGTTTACTGCCTTATTGTTTGGATTCATACGCATGTTATAAAAACTCACGAAGAATGAATCCTGACCGGGGCTTGTGCGGAAATATACTTTTGTAGAATCCTGATTACCGCGGAGCATATCAAGATCAGCGAACATCGCTGAAATAATAGCTCTTGGCGCAGTTGCGGGTGCTTTAAAGTCATCACGTATATTGTCGCAATACATCGGTAGGTTATTGTAGGTTGCAGACACTGCATTCGCTTCCGCTGCTGGTCTGAATCCTATATACCCATTTGACGAAATGTACAACTGGACATAGTCTTGCCCATAGAAATTGAACGGGAAGCCGATAGGGATCGGACCTGCCATAGCATTGTCAGTCGTATCCATAAGACTCAAGTTGCCCGTGAGCTGACTTGGACGAATAAAGCATCTATCAATAGGGTAGAACTGCTGCGGTCCGCTGCCTACACGTTGCCAGGTGAATGACTGGAACGACGTATCAACGAAGAAATAGTTCGGGCGCCAAGGTGTCGGAGCATCGTCGTCAGAGTCAACAGCATAGTAACCTGTTGACAAGACGTTGGGCTCGGCACGGCGTGAACCCTGCGCATTCGAGTCCGATGATGCGAACATCACCAAACTGAACACGAAGAGTATCGCGAGTGAAAAGAGACGATTTTTCATCGTGGTATTTCGGTTAAGTTGAAACAAGAAGTAATAAGTTAATTATGTTATAGTTAAACAACACTTTTTTTTAGCAGAACCGTGCACACAAAATATCCCGTGGTAGTGATACTTCTTTCCCAAAGATATGCTCGATTTTGCTGTTTTACAGACTCATGGTTGCCGTCTGTGGGCTACGAAAATAAGAAGAAAATCCTATTCCCCCCTTTAAAAGTACCTTTTCTTTCCAAAAGGTTACAAACTATTTAAAAAATTGTTGTAAAATATTTGCCTCCCAACTGCCGTACCATATCCTTAAACTCCAGTTCAAGTAATTGAACCAAAAGGACTTGCACCTCTGAGCCGGCTCTTTCGGCAATAATATCGATATGTATTGGCTCCCCGGCATCATCTAAAATCCCCACTATTTTCCCTTCAGAAAGGGATAGGTCCTTCCGCTCGGGTACTGATTTCTTCCGAGATGCTCGTTTATTTGTACCTGAATCTAACCATCCCAGATCGGTAAAAACATCTTCGCCGCTTCGAAAAAGTTTTGCCCGAGATTCTCTTATGAGCATATTCGGACCTCGACTCGTCGCACGAGATATATCACCTGGCAATGCAAATATTTCCTTGTTCTGATCAAGAGCAATTGAGGCCGTTATCATTGATCCACCCTTCTCTTCACTTTCAATTATCACTACTGCTTGTGATAGTCCACTGACAATTCTATTTCGCCAAGGAAAATTTTTTGCATCGGGTGATGCACTAAATGGAAGTTCTGAAACGATAACTCCTCTGCCTGAATCAACAAGTTTATTTGCGAAGCCCTTGTTCGCTGCAGGATAAATATGATCGATACCAGAGCCAAGCACTGCTATCGTTGTTCCGCCTTCATCGAAGACCGCATGATGAGCACATGTATCAACACCGCTTGCCAGACCACTAGTCAATGTGACAGCATGTTTTGCGCAGTACTGACCGAACTCTTCGGTTGCGCGGCGACCGTAGTCGGTCATTTTTCTCGTCCCTACAACTGCGATGTTCTTCTCGGCATGAAGAAGTGATCGTTCACCTCTAATGAATAATAGTGCAGGCGGAGAGTAGATATTCTTTAGTTGGAGAGGATAGTCCTCATCGTAATAGGTCATGATCGAAGTATCTGGGTTTAGCCCTTCGATAATCTCACGTGACTTTTCGAGGTTAGTGCTACGTGAAGTGATAAACGATTCTGTCGTTATCTCACCAAATCCCTCGGTCTTCTTAACTTGTTCTTTCGAAAGTGAAAATGCTTTTTCTGCGCCGCCGGAATACTCGTAGAGCTTCATCAACCCTTTGGCTCCAATACCTTCGGTTAAATAGAGGGCATAGTATGCTATCAGTTCGTCGCGCTCCACGTCAGACGCTTATGCTCCTTTGAAGTTTGGTTTACGTTTACCGAGAAAAGCCGATGTCCCTTCATGGAAGTCTTCGGTTGTCGTGAGTAATCCGAAACGGTCAGCTTCACGTCCAAGCCCTTCCTCAATAGTCTCGTCAATACCCTCAACTATACACTCTAGTGCAGCACTAATGGCAAGCGGAGCTTTTGATGCGATTGCCGATGCCATTTCTTTTGCAGTGGGTAAAAGTTCAGGAAGCGTAGTGATACGAGCAATAAGCCCTTGTTCTAATGCCTCACGCGCATCCATCATGCGGCTTGTTAGGATAAGATCTGTTGCAAGTGTTCTGCCAAGTATCCGCGTTAAACGCTGCGTACCTCCATATCCCGGGATGATACCAAGATTCACTTCGGGCTGACCAAACTTTGCATTCTCACTTGCGATACGGATATGACATGCAAGTGCAAGTTCACATCCGCCTCCAAGCGCGAATCCATTGACCGCTGCAATAAATGGTTTGGGTGACGATTCGATAAGACTAAAAACTGCTTGTCCGTTCTGCGCGAACTCTCTGCCGATCTCATGGTCATTAAGTGCGGCAAGTTCGCCTATATCTGCACCAGCTACAAATGCCTTCTCACCTGAACCGGTGATGATAACTACTCGCACATCATCCCGTACTCGAAGATCGGCAACAAGATGACGAAGGTCATCGAGAACCTGTGATGATAGTGCATTGAGTTTTTCAGGTCGATTGATTGTGATTATCGCTGCAAAGTTCTCTATTATATAGTGCAGTGTTTGATACTCGTGAGAGATGGACATAAGGTTAACTTGATTGGATAGAATCTTCTATTTTTTTAACGCGGTCTATTAACTCCGGCAACGAACGGATGGCTCCCTCAATCTTCAAAGCTGTACGATGTTCTTTTGCAGGTGAGCCGAAATACGTCCCTGATTTTGTTATTGACTTAGAGACACCGGATTGAGCAATGATGACAACGTTATCTGCTGTCTCAATATGACCGATCATCCCCACCTGCCCTGCGATCATATTGTGCTTGCCAATTCGAGCAGAACCGCTTATTCCCGTCTGTGCTGCGATGACAGTGTTCTCTCCTATTTCGACATTGTGAGCAATGTGAATGAGGTTATCAAGCTTGACACCTTTGCGGATAATGGTATGGCTAACTGTTGCCCTATCTATTGTGCAGTTCGCCCCGATTTCTACATCGTCTTCTATGATAACATTGCCGATCTGGGGGACTTTGAGATATGAACCATCACCCATCGGAGCAAAACCAAAACCATCATACCCAATCACCGTCCCTGCACCAATACTCACGCCATTGCCGATGATCGTACCATCATAGATAGTTGCGTTAGGATGAATGATACAATTTTCCCCTATGGTTACATCTTCACCAATATAACAATGTGCCATAATGGTTGTGCTCGGAT